>PMXT01000121.1 GCA_003170995.1 Actinomycetota bacterium
CGCGGCCAGGCGGTTGAGTGCTTCTTTTTGATTCGAGCTCCTAAACGCCGCGCGACGCCGGCATCAGAACGAACGGCCAAGAAGATCGGGCGACTTTCTACCCGAGTCGGCTCACCGAATGGCACTCACCCCCGCCCCAATAACGACGGGTAGCCGAACGCGAACGCCACTGGAACGCCACTGATTGATCGCGACACACTAGACTTCCGGGCGTTGATTCGCGGTTATGGCCGAATTGGCTTCCTCCCATACGCCTCTTGCGCGAAGCGGATTCTGGCGGAACGTATCGTCTAGTCCCCACTACGTGCTTGCCGCCGCCGCGGCGCTGATTCTCGCGACCGAATGGACGAGGGGATCCGCCACTGGCGAGACGGGCGTCGTGTGGCCGCTGATCGAGGCGGGGTTAGCCGCCGTCTCGCTCACTGTTGCGTATCGGCAACGAGGACGACTGAGCCTCTTTCCAGTCATCGGACTTGGACTCGTTTTTCAGCTCTGCTGGATCACGATCCATCTTCTTCTTGGCGTGCACGGCGACCCCGATCCCGTTGTTCTGTACCCGCATGAAGGACATGCGCTGCTTAACGGTCACTACCCGAACTCGCCGTATCCACCGGGTGCGGTCGTGCTGTTTGCTCTCGAAACCTGGATCGGGGGCGGTGCAGCCCGAACATCCAATGCCTTTCTGATGATTCCGTTCCAACTCGTATGTGTCGGCTCGATATGGATGTTGCGAACTCGCTGGAGCGCGTGGTTGGCAACTGTCGTAGCTTTGTGGCCGATCAACGCTTTCTTCTGGGAATTCCGGTTCGATCTCGTTCCGACTGCAGCGCTCGTCGTCGGTCTTTTGCTCGCCTACCGTGAGCACTGGCTCGGAGCCGGTTTCGTCCTGGGCCTAGGTGCGGTCGTGAAGTGGACTCCGGCTCTCAGCGCGCTAGCCCTGCTGGTATGGCTGGTCTGGCGAGGCCGCAAGCGGCTTGCCGGCGCGTTCACACTCGGATTTGCTATCCCGGCGCTGATCGCGAACGTACCACTACTCATCGCAGACAGAAGCGCACTCTTCTGGACTTACCAGGCGCAAGACAAGCGGAAGATCAGTGGCGAGTCGCTTCCCTACCTGGTTCTTCGTACATTCCACCGCGCCACGCCAGGCCACAATTTCTGGGGCGACGCACACGTGTCGGCGTCAATGAACCACGCAATTCCGAAGATACAGGAGCTCGTCGTGCTTCTCGCCATCGTCCTGATAGTACGAGCCCGAAATCGCTCGTCCGCTATCGCTCTCGCGGGAATGGTGCCCATCGTCTTCTTCCTTAGTAACCGAATTTTCAGTCCCCAGTATTTCGTTCCCATCCTGGGCGCCTGGGCTGTCGGCATCTCGTTGATTGTTCGCAATCGCTCGGAATGCCTCACGCTTACGGCTCTCTGTCTGGCCGCCACAATCGGAAACGCGGTTCTCTACCCGTCGCTCGCTGAGCCGGTCAAACAGATTCCTTACTGGACACTCGCACTGGCGGGCGCCTTCGTACCCGCATTCCTGGCGACGATCTGGCTAATCATTCGCGCTTTAAAATGCCAGCCCGAGACGGCTCGAGGTGATGGAATCGGAGTTCGCTCGGCATCGGATGTCAGCCCGGCAAGAATCCGGGCTTGAATCCCAACCCGTTCGTCCAAACATCACCCGTGAGTCGCCGATTCAGTGCGCCCCAGCTCTGTACGGAACCGACACATTCGCGGCGCACGACAGCAGTCAATTCTCATGTCCTGCCGGGCCATGTCCCGGAGCGAGGCTCGGTTCATCCCTCCTACCCGGTTCGCCGCCGCAACGTCGAGGCGCCAAGGGTGAGCGCGAGCACCGTCACACCGATCGTGACCGTGAGATCGAGCACGAAACGCCCGTCGAAGAGACCGAGCTGGGTGGCGCGGTGGAGCGCGTCGTAGGCGTAGGTGAAGGGAAGCGCATCGGAGAGACCGCGCATCCAGCCCGCCATCTGCGAGCGCTGCGTAAAGAGTCCGCAGAGCAAGATCTGCGGCAGGATGAAGGCGGGCATGAACTGGATCGCCTGAAACTCGGTGCGGGCAAAGGCGCTGACGAAGAGCCCGAGCGACATGCCCAGGATCGCGTTCGAGACCGCCAGCAGCACGACCGCCCAGGGCGGTCCCTGGGTATCGAGACCGAGCAATCCGAAGGCAACGACCGAGACGAGTATCGCCTGCAGAGCGGCCACGAGCCCGAAGGCGATCGCGTAGCCGGCGAGGATGTCGAGCTTGGCCAGCGGCAGCGCCATCAGCCGCTCGAGCGTGCCCGAGACCCGCTCTCTGAGCATCGTGATCGAAGTGACCAGGAACATCGCGATCAGCGGGAAGAGGCCAAGCAGCGGTCCGCCGATCTGCTGGAAGACCATTCTTCGGTCGCTGAAGAGCTGCTCGAGCAGGAAGACGAGCAGGACAGGGACGAACAGAAGCAGAGCCAGCGTGCGCGGATCGCGGCGAAGCTGGTTGAGCACGCGCACCGCCGTGGCGAAGGTAGCGCGAAAGCTCACGCGACCTCCTCGTTGATCAGAGCCAAAAAGGCCTCGTCGAGGTCCTGCTTTCCGCTCTGCTGGCGCACGCTCGCTGGGGTGCCCGTCGCCACCAGCTTGCCCTCGCGCAGCAGCAGCAGGTCGTGGCAGTGGTCGGCCTCGTCCATCACGTGGCTCGAGACGAGCAGCGTCTTCCCGCTATCAGCAAGCTCGTTGAAAGCCTTCCAGAGATCGCGCCTGAGCACCGGATCGAGCCCGACCGTGGGCTCGTCGAGGACGAGCAGCTCGGGGTTCCCGACCAGCGCCGTCGCCAGCGAGACGCGTGCCTTCTGCCCGCCAGAGAGGCGATTGACGACGCGGTCTCCGAACGGGGCCATGGCCACCATCTCCAGCACCTCGTCGACATTGTCGGGTGCGGCATCGAGAATGCGAGCGAAGTAGCGCAGGTTCTCGCGCACGGTCAGATCGCCGTAGACGGCCGGGTTCTGGGTCATGTAGCCGACCTTCGAGCGCAGAGACGGCGTACCGGCGGGCTCGCCCAGCACCGTGATCGATCCGGCCTCGACGATCTGAACGCCGACGATCACCCGCATCAGCGTCGTCTTGCCGCTCCCGCTCGGCCCGAGCAGACCCGTGACCCGACCCGAGGCGACCGAGAGCGAGAGATCGTCGAGCACGACTACGCCGCCGCGGCGAACGCGCAGTCCGTCGACGACGATGCTCGGTGAGGCTGCCATTGGGCGGTAGTCAATCATCTTCGGGGCGCGGAGGATGAAGATCCGTCGATTGGAAGGAGATCACGGCCTTCGACTCGACCGGACTGGCGATCCGGGATCTGGCGCTGGCGGTGCTGGAACGGGTCGGGAAGGTGGAGGGCGTTTGGGAGTTGCCGCTGTAGCTGCGTCTGCTCCAGGGCGGCGACAGCAAACTCGGTTACGAAGAGAAGCGGCCTAACGACTCAGCCGCTAACCGTCTCGTCCTCGGTCTCGTCGGTCTCGTCGGTCTCGTCGGTCTCGAGCGTGATGCCGGCCTCTTCTGCGGTCAGCGCGGCGGCGGCGGCCTGCTTCTTCTCGTCCTTCTTCTCCTGCTTCCGCGCGCGTTTCTCCCTCAGCGTCCGCTCTCGCGCCATCTTCGCCATTGTCTGCTGCCTCTTGGTACTCGAGCCCATTCAAACCCCACTTTCTTTCGACCTCTTACCGCGATTCGGTGGCGATCGCCTGGATACACCGTACAGCCAGAAGCGTCCTAACCGCCCCGTACGGCCATTCGCGAGAACCAGCGCGACTCGTCACTAGTTTCTCTGATCTTGATACATCCCCTCCGCGCGCGCCACCTCCCCGGCCAGCGCCAGCTCCACCAGCGCAGCCGCGAGCGCCGAGCGACACCCGCAAATCAAGCGGTCTCGACTTCGACGTCGCCGGTGCGGGTGAGGTGGCGCCAGTGGGCTCGGGCGCCGACGAGTGCGCTGATCGTGGACTCGATGATCACGACATACATCAGCTGCCGGTAGACGAACTGTTGCAGCGGGAGCGCCCAGAGAGGACGAAACGACTCCTTATCCATCTTGAAGGCGACTCCCGCGAGCAGGAGTTGCAGCGCATTGAAGCCGAGCCAGAACGCGAGCACCGGTATTGGGTTGGTGAACAGGAGTCCATACAGGGCGAACACGTCGATCAGGGGAGCGAGGATTGGTAGCAGGATCTGGAACAGGATCATGTAGGGCAGCGCGAGCCGCCCGATCCGGCGCCCG
>PMXT01000044.1 GCA_003170995.1 Actinomycetota bacterium
TCGCGCGTCACCTTGAGCCACTTGGCGTGCTGGTTGAACATCGAATCGACGATGTGGATGAAGGCCTCGTAGCAGTCGAATAGCCCGTGTCGGCCGGTCAACAGATAGCCCTCCATCCAGCCCTGGCAGAGGTGCTCGGAGAGGACTTCCATTACGCGGCCTTCGGGAGCGAGGCTCTCGTCGGTGGGCAGGATCTTGGCTTCCCAGACCTTGTCGGCGGCCTCGAAGACCGGCGTGAGGCGGTTCGAAGCGGTCTCATCGGGGCCGACGATCCGGAAATCGGTCGGGTTCTTCTCGATGATGTCGCGCAGGAAGGCACCCGCGACCTTGGTCGCCTCGCTCATGGTGGTACCCGGTTTTTCGACCGGAACGCCGTACTCGCGGAAGTCTGGCATGACGAGGTCGCGCAGGAGCACGCCGCCGTTCGCGTGCGGGTTCGCGCTCATCCGCCGCTCGCCCTTGGGTGGCAGCTCGGCCAGTTCGGGGATCAGGGCTCCGTTCTCGTCGAATAGCTCCCACGGTTTGTAGCTGCGCAGCCACGTTTCCAGCTGCTTTAGGTGCTCGGGGTTCTTGCGCACCTCCGAGAGCGGTACCTGATGCGAGCGCCAGCTGTTCTCCATCGGCTTGCCGTCGACCGTGCGCGGGCCCGTCCAGCCCTTGGGCGTGCGCAGGATGATCATCGGCCAACGCGGTCGCTCCGTGACGTCCTGCTCGCGCGCGTCCTTCTGGATCTGCGCGATCTCGTCCAGCGCCTCGTCTAGCACGGCTGCATAGCGCTGGTGGACTGCTGCGTGCTCCTCGCCGTCGAAGCCGCCGGTCATCAGCAGTGGGTGGTAGCCGTAGCCCTCGAAGAGCGAGACGAGCTCTTCCTCGGGGATGCGCGCGAGCACGGTCGGGTTGGCGATCTTGTAGCCGTTCAGGTGCAGGATCGGGAGCACGGCGCCGTCGGTTTTGGCATTCAGGAACTTGTTCGAATGCCAGCTCGTCGCCAGCGGCCCCGTCTCGGCCTCGCCGTCGCCGACGACACAGGCCACGACGAGATCGGGGTTGTCGAAGGCGGCTCCGTAGGCGTGCGCGATCGAGTAGCCGAGCTCACCGCCCTCGTGGATCGAGCCGGGCACTTCGGGCGCGACGTGGCTGGGGATGCCGCCGGGAAAGGAGAACTGGCGGAATAGCGCGGCCATGCCCTCCTCGTCCTGGCTGACGTGCGGGTAGAGGCCGGAGTAGGAGCCCTCGAGGTAGGTGTTGGCAACCAGGCCCGGACCGCCGTGGCCGGGGCCGGTGATGTAGATCGCGCTCAGATCGCGCTGGCGGATGGCACGGTTCATGTGCACGTAGATGAAGTTGAGGCCTGGCGTGGTGCCGAAGTGCCCGAGCAAGCGAGGTTTGACGTGCTCAGGAAGCAGCGGCTTCTTCAGAAGGGGGTTTTCGAGCAGGTAGATCTGTCCGACCGAGAGGTAGTTGGCCGCGCGCCAGTAGGCGTCGATCAGCCCCAGCTCCTCGGCCGAGAGCGGGCCCTTCGCCGCGATAGCCTTATTCGGGTTCGTGCTCTTCTCGGACACCGTCAACCTCCCACCTCGTTCGCGCCGCTGTCAGTGGCAGCCTACCCTGGTTTCGCCTCTTTCAACGCGATCCCACTCGCGCGCCGTCCGCGAAGATCGGTAAAGCTTCTCTTCGACCATGACGGCGGTGATTCGGGCAGAGAGCCTGACCAAGTTCTACGGCGAGAGCCGCGGCGTCGTCGATCTCGGCTTCGAGGTCGAGGCGGGCGAGGTGTTCGGCTTCCTCGGCCCGAACGGCGCCGGCAAGACGACGACCATTCGCTTGATGCTCGATCTGATCCGGCCGAGCTCGGGTCGGCTCAAGCTGTTTGGGCTGGACGTTCGCAAACAGAGCGTCGCCGTCCGCAGCAGGACAGGCTACCTACCTGGTGATCTGCATCTGTACGAGCGCCTGACGCCGCGCGAGTACTTGCGCTACGTAGCCGCGCTCCGCGGTCTCGACGGGCTGGGGGACGGAGAGGCGCTCGCCGAGCGCTTCGAGCTCGAGCTCGAGCGGCCGATCAGGGCGCTTTCCAAGGGCAACCGCCAGAAGGTCGGCCTCGTCCAGGCCTTCCTCCACCACCCCGACTTGCTCTTGCTCGACGAGCCGACGGCTGGGCTCGACCCGCTCGTCCAGCAGACCTTCAACGAGCTGTTGCGCGAGGTCGTGACGGAAGGACGGACGGTCTTCCTCTCCTCGCACATCCTCTCCGAGGTGCAGCGCCTGGCCGATCGCGTGGCGATCATCCGTGAGGGCTCGCTCGAGCTGGTCGAGGCGGTCGAGACGCTGCGAGCGCGTGCCTTCGTGCGCGTCGAGGCGACCTTCGGCACGCCGCCGCCGCAGGAGGCCTTTGCAGGCCTTCCCGGTGTACGCGAGCTCGAGCGGCGCGGGCCGGTCGTGGTGCTTGCGCTCGAGGGCTCGGCGGATCCGCTGATCAAAGCGTTGGCTCGCTACGAGGTGCTGGCACTCGACAGCCACGAGGCTGACCTCGAGGACTTCTTCCTGGCGCTCTATCGCAAGGGGAAGAGTGATGCTGAGTAGCGTTTTCGCCAAGACCCTCTACGATCGGCTCCGCAGTTTTCGCTGGTGGTGTCTGGGCACCCTTGCCTTCATAGCCCTGTACGGATCGGTCTTTCCGAGCCTGCACGGCAAGCAGTCGCTGAACAAGCTGATCGAGGGTTATCCGCAGGCCCTCAAGGGCTTCGTTGGCTTCGGCGGTAACCTCGACATTGCCTCGGGCGCGGGCTATCTCGGCACGGAGGTCTTCTCGTTCTGGGGGCCGATCGTTCTGGTCGCCGTGGCGATCGCAGCCGGTTCCGCCGCGATAGCGGGAGAGGAGGAGCGGGGAACTCTCGATCTACTTCTGTCGCTGCCCGTGTCGCGCACGCGCTGCCTGCTCGAGAAGCTGGCGGCGCTCGTCTGTGAGGTGGTTGCGCTCGCGTTCGTGATGTGGATTCTGCTCGTGATCGTCTCGTCCGCGGCCGGGATGGGCGTGAGCGCTGTCAATCTCGCCGCGGCGATGCTCGGTCTCGTCCTTTTCGCGCTCGACTTCGGAATGCTGGCGTTTGCTATCGGTGCCGCCACGGGACGCAAGGCGCTGGCGATCGGGCTATCGGCCACCGCCGCTGTCATCGCCGACGTGCTCAACGCCCTGGCGCCGCTGGCGAGCTGGCTCGATAGCGCCAGGCTCGTCTCACCCTTCTACTTCTACTCGCACGGCGACCCACTCCGGCACGGAATCGCCGGCACCGACACGCTCATTCTTTTAGCGATCGCTGTGGTTCTCGGCGCCCTCGCTCCGCATCTCTTCCGGCGCCGCGATTTGTCGACGCCTTGAGAGCTCGTTCCAAATAACGCACTCTGCCGCCCGGCCGCGCTCAGCGAAGGAATCCGCGCGACCGTGTCGCACAACGAGTACGTGTGGCACGACATCTTCTCCCTCCAGATCGGGATCGGCGACAAGATCCTTCGCTCGATTCTGATCTACGTGTTTCTGATCGCCATGTTGCGCATCGTCGGCAAGCGTGAGCTCGGGCAGGCGAACACGCTTGATCTCGTCGTGCTCCTACTGGTGGCGAACGCCGTTCAGAACGGGATCATCGGCAACGATATCTCGGTGACCGGAGCCGCGATCGGCGCGGCAACTCTGTTTGGGATTAACGAGCTGTTCTCGCGCGCGACCTATCTCTTTCCCTTTGCCTCGCGCGTGCTCGAGGGCGAGCCCACGCAGCTGATCGGGGACGGGAAGCCAATCCCGAGGGCGCTTCGCTCGACCGGTATCTCGCTCAGCGAGCTGCGTGCGATCGCGCGCCGTCAGGGCTTCATGCACCTCGGCGACGTGCACACCGCGATCCTGGAGACGAACGGCGTCGTGACCATGTTCAAGGAGAACGAGCCGCTCATCTATCACCCGGCCGAGCCGGGCGGCCTGCGCATCGGCAAGCGCTGGCGTTCGCGCGGCTGAGTGGGCGTCTAGCGACGGATCAAGACGGCGCGTGCCGGCGCCCCGTCCGAGCCGACCAGTTTGAGTGGCAGGCAGATCAGCTCGTAGGAACCGGGCTCGATTCCGCGCAGATCGAGGCCCTCGACGCAGACGACTCCGGCCGAGAGCAGAACACGGTGCGCAGCCGCATCTCCGATCGAGAGGTAATCGATTCCCAGCAGTCTGGTTCCGCGTTTGACCATGTAGGTGGCCGCCCCTTTGTCCAGGCGTACGAAGTCGCGCGTGAATTCGTCCCGGTTCCAGAGCTGCGAGTTGCGCGTCTTGAAGAGGATTCGCTTGCTTCCGCGCGGCGGTAGTTCCAGCGCGCGCACCGTGGCGAGGTCGAGTGCGCTTGTCGCTGCGGTAGCGTCGACCACTTCAACCTGTCCGATCAGAACCTCGAGCGGTAGCGTCTCGGCGCCGGCACCGTCTTCGAGAAAGTGATCGGGCGCGTCTACGTGTGTGCCCGAGTGGGCGCCCATGTCGAGCTCGCTCACATTGGCCGGGTCGCCGGCGGCGATCGACTGAACACGCGTCACGTGCACCGGCGGGTTGCCGGCGTAGTGGAGCATTCCATCCCGGATCGGGACGCTGATGTCGAAGACTCTCACGACGAGAACCTTAGTCGCTCGTCTCGAAACGAAAACGGCTCACTCGGAGAGACTCTCTCCGGGCGAGCCGCCTTGAAGCGGGTTAGGGTACGCCAGAGGGTTCGATCAATCGATTGGAGGCGGATTGTGCTTCGCGGAAGGAAAGCATCGACCACCTGGATCGTCATCGTCGCGGCGAGTTTGACCCTCTCCGGCTGCGGAGGAGCCGCGAAGAAGCAGCAGGCGGCGACGCAGACGACGCAGACGACACAGACAACGTCTACCGCTCCGGATACCTCTCCCACGGGCGTGCAGAAGTGCCTTACGGCGGTAGGGCTCAAGGTCGTCACGAGCGGAGATCTCCCCGTCATCCGGGGGTCGAAGGCTGCTGTCGGATTGCGGCTGCCCGGCGGCGGGAACTTCATGCCCGGCCATCTGTCGGCTGCCATCTTCTGGTACCGCACCACAGCAAAGGCATTGAGCATGTGGAAGAGCAGCGTCCACTCGTTCTTCGCGATGCAGGTCGATAACCTCGTCATCGTTTACAACCCGTCCCCGTCGTCCACCGCGGTTATGAACAAGATCGAAGCCTGTATGCAAGGCCGCTAGGGCCTCGAGCAAAAAGAAAGCGGGGGCCGCCGGTGGGCAGCCCCCATATTCCCTAGGCGGCTGCGCCCACCGGCGTCTCGGCCTGTTCGGTCTTCTCCGCCGGTTTGATGACCGGGAGCTCCGTGACCGGCTCGCCGCACAGTCGGAGCAGCTTGCTCCACTCGTCCTCGACCTGCTGCTGGATGGCCTCGAGCACGGCCTCGTTGCCGGGCTTGAAGAGGTGAGCGAAACGCCTCTGCATCTTCAGGAAGTCGACCACCGGGATCACCTTGCGTGGCCGGTAACTGAGTTTGTACTCGCCGTTCAGGACCTCGAACAGCGGCCAGAAAAGGCTGTCCTGGGCGGCTCTCATTACCTCCATCCCGACCCTCGGCTCGTGTCCCCAACCGAGTGGGCAGTCGCTCATCACGTTCAGGAAGGCTGGCCCGTCCATCGCCACGGCGCGCTCGACCTTGGCGCTCAGATCTTGCCAGCGGGCGCCCGAGGACTGGCCCACATAGGGAATGTGGTGCGCGGCCGCGATCGCCGTCAGGTCCTTGCGCTGCTGGAGCTTGCCGAACGACTCGGAGCCGACTGGGCTGGTGGTCGTGTCGGCGCCGTAGGGAGTCGCACCCGAGCGCTGGATACCCGTATTCATGTAGGCGCCGTTGTCGTAGCAGACATACAGGAAGCGGTGGCCTCGCTCGAGTGCCCCCGACAGGGCCTGCAGACCGATGTCGTAGGTGCCGCCGTCGCCGCCGAAGGCGACGATCGTGACTTCCTTGTCGCCGCCGGGCAGCGTGCCGCGCCGTTTCATGACCTTGTAGGCAGCCTCGACGCCGCTTGCGACCGCCGCCGTGTTCTCGAATGCAGTGTGCATCCAGGGCACGTTCCAGGCCGTGATCGGGTAGCGCGAGGTGGCGACCTCGAGGCAGCCGGTGGCGTTCAAGACGATCACTGGCGTCTCGATCGAGCTTAGAACCGTGCGAACGATGCTCGGAGCACCGCAGCCCTGGCAGAGAGCGTGTCCACCGCCGAGCGGCTGGACACCGTGTTGGTTTAAAGCAATCCGCTTCAGTCTCGACATGGTGGTCAGCTCCGTAGTGCGATGTGGGTGGGCGCCTCGCCGGCGAAGATGG
Source organism: Actinomycetota bacterium (assembly GCA_003170995.1). GTDB lineage: Bacteria > Actinomycetota > Thermoleophilia > Gaiellales > Gaiellaceae > Fen-549. Next base: position 6,342 of record PMXT01000044.1, read on the forward strand.
CCCGAGCTTCGTCGGGAACCAGCTCGCGGCCGCCGAGGCCGAAGACGTGAGCACGCAACTTGGCGCTCGAGCCGTACAGCGCTGCCGCCATCTCGGAGTGCAGCGACGGCACCGCGCCGGGCGCATCCGAGCGGTCGAGCACGATCACTTCCTGGGCAGATGCGAGCGCTTTGCGGATTGCCTCGGCCGGGAAGGGTCGGTAGGAGACCAGGCGCAACAGCCCGACCTTCTCGCCCTCGGCACGCAGCTCGTCGACGACGTCCTTGATCGTTCCGGCCGTCGATCCCATCAGGAAGACCACTCGCTCGGCGCCCTCGAGCTCGTACTCCTCGAGCAGGCCGAAGGGCCGGCCGACCAGCGGGGAGTACTCGGCGAAGACATCCGCGATCACCGTCTCCGCGGCTTCCATGGCCGCGTTCATCTGGTAGCGGAGCTCCGTGTAGTAGTCCTGCAGAGCGAAGATGCCCTTGGTCGTGACCTGCTCGACATCGAGCAGCGGCAGCGGGATCTTGTACTCACCGACGAAGTCCTTGACGACCTCGTCGGGAGTCAGGATCAGCGGCTCCTCCGAGTGAGTGAGCGTGAAGCCGTCCTGGCAGACCAGCACCGGCAGCATCACGTCGGGGTGTTCGGCGATCCGGGCTGCCGTGACCATGTGGTCGTAGGCCTCCTGAACGCTCTCGGCGAACAGCTGGATCACGCCGGAGTCGCGGATCATCATCGAGTCGGAGTGGTCACAGTGGATGTTGAGTGGCGCCGAGAGGGCGCGGTTGCCCACCGCCATCACGATCGGCGCCCGCATACCGGCGGCGATGTAGACCATCTCGGCCATCAGGGCCAGGCCCTGTGACGAGGTGGCCGTCATCGAGCGGGCACCGGCCATCGCAGCGCCGATGGTCGCGCTCATCGCGGAGTGCTCCGACTCGACGTTGACGATCTCGGTCGTTGCCTTGCCGTTGGCGACCAGCTTGGCGAAGGTCTGGATGATCGGGGTCTGCGGCGTGATCGGGTAGACGGGGAAGACGTCGGGGTCGATCTGAGCCATCGCGTAGGCGACGGCCTCGCCGCCGGTCAGAAGCTGGGCTCCTTCCTGTGTCTTAACTGCCACTCTCATCACTCCTCATTACCCAACCCGCGGGGGTCTCGGTCTCCTCGGGCACCATCTCGATCGCGCCGACGGGACATACGGCCGCGCACACTTCGCAGCCCTTGCAGAAGTAGTCGTCGAAGCCGACGAAGGTCGTGTCCTCGATCAGGATCGCCGAGTCGGGACAGTAGAGCCAGCAGAGCAGGCAGTTGGTGCACTTCGAGAGATCGGCGAGCGGCTTGATGCCGGTGCGCCAGCTCCCGGTCTTGGGCTTCTCGGCGTCGGTGGGCCTGATCGTGCCCCCCGGCGAGAGTTCTTGCCAGGGCCTCAGGCCAGACATGCGTATCCCTCCGCGATTGCTCCGCGGAGCGAGTCCGCGTCTAGTCGTTTTCCGAGTTTCTTAACGGCGGCGTCTTGAATATTCGCGAGTGGAATACCGCCGGCGGCCGCCGCGGCGCCGAGCATGACGACGTTGGAGAATTTCAACCCGTGGTCGTGGGCGATTTTCGTGGCCGGAACGGCGAGCGCGTTGACGCCCTTGAGCGCAGCGGGCAGCTCGTTGCTGTCGACCAGGACGACGCCGTCGTCCGAGAGCCCCTCGGCGACGTTCATCTCGTTCACGAGCGTCGGCTCGAGCACGATCACGATGTCGGGCGAGGCAACCGGGTCGTGACGGCGGATGTTCTTGTCCGAGATGCGGGTGTAGGCGCGCATCGGCGCTCCACGGCGCTCGGGACCGTACTCCGGGAAAGCCTGCACACTCGACCCGGCGAGAAGTCCGGCCTCTGCAAGCAGCTGCGAGACGGTCTTCGCGCCCTGGCCGGCGCGTGCGTGCCAGCGAACTTCCTTCATCTCTTCTCTCCTTGCAGGAACGCCTCGATGCCGCGGGCGGCGACCTTCGCACCGCCGACGGCCTGAACCACCGTTGCGCCGCCGTTGATCGCATCGCCCGCGGCGAAGTACTTGGGATTGGTCGTCTGTCCCGTTTCCGGGTTGATCTTGATCTGACCCCGCTCCAGCTCGAGACCGTCGATCAGGCTCAGGAACTCCTCGCGCGGGCGCTGGCCGATCGCCTTGATGATCGTGTCGACCGGCAGATCGAAATCGGCTCCCTCGATCGGCTCGGGGCGGCGGCGGCCGGAGTCGTCGGGCTCGCCCAGCTTCATCGGTTGGCACTCGACCGATTTCAGGCGCCCGTTCTCGCCCTTGAAGGCGACCGGAAGCGTCAGCCACTTGAAGACGACGCCTTCCTCGAGCGCCTCTTCGTACTCGTGGTAGAAGGCGGGCATCTCGGCCTGCGTGCGCCGGTAGAGGACGGTTACCTCGGCGCCCAGCCTGAGCGCCTCGCGGGCCACGTCCATTGCCGTGTTGCCACCGCCGATGACGGCCGCTCTGCGCCCGACCTGTGGCGGGTTACCGCTCTTGAGCGCTTCGATAAAGGGCAGGGACTCCCAGACGCCTTCGAGATCGTCGCCGGGTGTCTTCACATCGACGTCCTCGCCGAGGCCGACACCGAGGAAGACAGCTTCGGCCTCCTTTTCGATCTCGGCCAGAGCTTCCTTCGCGTCGATCTTCACGCCCAGCTTGATCTCGACGCCGAGCTTCTCGATTGCGTCTTGCTCGTCAGGAAGCGGCTCGGACTGCTGACGGAAGGGGGCGATGGCGTAGCGAATCAGTCCGCCGACCTCGGCGCGTTCGTCGTAGACGGTGACGGCGTAGCCGCGCGCGGCCAGCTCGCCGGCGCAGGCAAGTCCGGCGGGGCCGGCGCCGATCACGGCCACCTTGTGACCGTTCGCGGCGGCCTTCTCGCGCGGAGCTATTCCGTTGGCGTAGGCCCAGTCGGTGGCGAAGCGCTGCAGTCTTGCGATCTCGATCGGCGTTTCGTCTTCGTTGTTCATCACGCACGATGCCTCGCAGAGCTCCTCGACCTGGCAGACACGGGCGCAGCTTGCGCCGAGGATGTTCTGCTCGAAGATTGTCAGGGCCGCGGCGCCGGTATCACCGGCCGCGACTTGTGCGATGAAGGTGGGTACGTCAACGTCGGCCGGACAGGCGACGGTGCAGGGGGCAGTCGCGTAGACGCCGCCGCACTGCAGGCAGCGGTCGGCTTCGACGAGCGCCTCCTCTTCGGAAGGTGGCGGCTTCACGTCGGAGAAGTCGCCCACCAGTGTTTTCTGCGCTAACGCGCTCATCAGACTCCTGTCTTTATCCGGGGTGAAGGCTTGCAATTGCCAATGCTACCGACGAGAGCCGTTTTGGCAGCAGGACTACGCTCGTGGTTTCCGCGCTTGCTCCGTACCTTCCTCATGCTGTAGTTAATAACGACTAGGCTAGGCCAGTAATTCCGAGGTGGGAAATCGACCGCGGGCCTCTTCTCGTTAGGAGATCAGGCGCGGGACCAACTCGCCGACGGTGAAACCGATCAGAGCGGCGGCGCTACCGATCCCGAGAACCCAGACACCGCTCATCAGGCGTCGCATCCCGGAGACGTAGCCCTTGAACGTCCCGACCGCGAAAAGAGCCACGGCGGTGGCGCCCAGCGAGACGGCAAGCGCAGTATGCGTCTGCCAGACGAAGTAGGGGAAGACCGGCACCCAGGCGGCGCAAATAAACATTGCACCAACGACGAGCCCGTCGCCGATCGCGGTGCGGTGCTCGCCGAAGGCCAGGCCCAGTTCCTTCTCTACCGTCATGCGCACGTGCGAGCGGGGGTGGCGAGCCATGATCTTGCTGACCGTGTGAGCGTCATCCGTAGGTATCCCTTCCTCCTCGAGTAGGTACTGCAGCTCGAGGCGCTCGACCTCGGGATGATCGTCCATCTCGGCCAGCTCGTCGGCGATGGCACCTCGAAAGAGGTCGTTCTCGGCCTGACTGGAGAGGTAGACGCCGGCCGCCATGGAAAGCGCGCTGGCCGCCATCTCGGCGATTCCGGCGACGGCGATCGTCTTATTCGAGTAATGGGCGACGGCGAGACCGGTCAACAGCCCGACCGTGCCGATCAGCCCGTCCTGGGCGCCGAGCACGAGCTCGCGGATGCGCGATGCGCGCTCGATGCGTGGGCGAGAGCCGAGCACCCAGCGGCGTAGCGCCTCGCCTCCGGTGGGATGAAGGCCGCGCGCGCGCACGCGAGGCGGTAGGCGCTCGGGCGGGATCGCGGTCTCGAGTGGCTCCTGTCCTCGCTGCCGCCTTCGCTCTCGTCTGCGACCGGGCATTGCCTCGAGCCTAGCTGATGACCCGAGCCTCGTTGTGCCTACGGCGGGTGCGTTGAAGAAAGCTCGCCCAGAAAGCCGCCGCCGATCAGTCGCGCAGCTTTACCACCAGCTCGCCGGAGTAGCTCGCGGTCGGAGCTGGCGAGCCAACGCTCTTCGCCGGCTTCTGCCAGTGAGGCGGACCGGCCGGTCAGCTGGCGGTGACTTCGAGCTGCTCGACCGCGCTGGCGGGGAAGTTGGGAGTCTCGCAGCGGACGGCGCCGGCACTGTTCGCGCACGAGATCCACTGGCCATCGTCTCGCAAACGGATGCTTACCGAAACGTTGGGATTGCTAACGCGGAAGGTAACCGCCTGGAGCATGGCGCCGCTCGACTCGTAGTCGACCGCTCGTACCGCGACACCGGCGGTCGAGATCTGAGCCCGTGCCGTGTAGGCCTGGGTCGAGGTCGATGTATAGGCTTGCGCGGCACTGCCGATCACCGAGGCGATCGCGAGCGAGGTTACGACTGAGCGGAGCGACTGGAGCATCACCCCGGTAATCGCCCGCGCTGGTCTTCTAAAACCCCGTCAGAGCGCGTGATCGCGGAGGTCGCTTTGGAGTATCCGAGCTACCCGCCGTAGGTAGCCCGATCCCAAGCCGGGCGATCAACTAGCCCGTCGCGACCACTTGCAGCGTGTTGCCGTTGGCGCCAACCGCGGTGACCTGCGGGGCGGTGGTCGCGCAGGTGATGGTCGGCGCAGCCGCGGAACTGCACGAGTACCAGGTTCCGCCGGTGTTGATCAGCCTCACACGAACTACGGTCGAGGCGGTGGCGTTCGTGAGCGTGAAACTGACGGAATCGATGTTCTGCGGGCTGTTCGCGTTCAGGTTGTAAACGGGCGTGCCGAGCGCGTACTTGCCGATCGAGCTGGTGCCCGAGCCGAGACGCGGCGGGTTGACGCCGCCGACAGCGCTCGTGTAGGCATAGGCGCCTGTGGCTGCGATCGCTGCGATCGCCAGAAGCACCAAAAACCGGTATTTGCGGATCTTCCGCCGCATACGTCTTTCTATCTCTCGTCTGTATATCGGTGTTTGTTAGGAGCGAAATGTGGTCGCATGAGCCGATCGCTTTACTGGTACTGGTGCTCGCAGTTGTTGTTGAAGGTGTCGGTTCCCGGTCCACCGATACAGACATCGTTGGTGCCGGCCCCGCCGTTCAGGGTGTCGTTGCCGTTGCCACCGACCAGGCAGTCGTTGCCGCCCCGGCCGGTGATCGTCTCGGCGGCGTTGGTGCCGAGGATGAGATCGGAGCCGGCCGTTCCGTTGGTACCCGCGATGATGCTGGTCGGACTCAATCCGGCATCCCTGCACTGCTGTGGCTCGAGCGCGTAGATAGTGATCGCGGATTGCTCCTGGTCGAGGCGCGGCGAGTTGACACCCAAGATCGCGTTCGTGAGAGCGAAGCACGTAGCGGCCACGATTACGACGAGGAGGGCGTAAACCGGCACGTGAAACAGGCGGCCCCTATTTCTCTTGCGACGCCGTCTGGTCACTCTCAACTCACCTTTCCGGCCAGCCCGCATTCTGCTCGTATCCGGCCGCCGATCTCTGTGCCTGCGACGCCGCAGCCGCTTGTGCCCGCGCCGCCGCCTCATAGGCCGCCGAGCCCACCAAGACGTTCTCGAAGGCCACGTAGCGGTAGATGGTGCCTTCCTCTTCCACCAGATAGTGGTGCACGAGCCCACCATCGATCAGGTGCAGGATGGCCCTGTCGTAGCGCTCGGCCAGGTGCACGAGCGCTTCGATCGACTCCACCTCGACCGGATCGGTCCAGCCTGCCTGTGCGCTTCCGATCGGGACGAGCAGGTCTCCGAAGCGGCGCTCGATCTCGGCGGGCTCGTCGAGATCGGGGCGGAGCTTCAGGCTGGCAAGGAAGAGGGCGACAAGGCCTGCCGAGATGGCGAGCAGGACGAGTGCCAGCACACGCGCCTGAGAAACCGTGGGCCGAAAGAGCCTGAGCGCCAGGTGGGACGGCTCGTTCTTGGTGCCGGCTTGAGTCTGGGTGCGCAGCGGAGTGTTGTCGGTCAGAGCGCCTGAGGCTCCCATCGTCTCGGGCGCGAGCTGGTTGGCGTCCATCAGGAGCTTGTAGGTGGGGACGAAGTCGGTCGTGAGCGGAGAGCCCGCAACCAGGCCGCTTCCCTTTACACTCGGAGAGATGGTCAGCTCGAAGGAGTCGATCGGGACGCCGGTTGCCGTCTGCAACTGAGTCATGAGCGAGTGCAGGTAGGCGAGGTCGAGCGTGCCTGCGAGGTGAACGCTGGAGCCCGAGAAGCTCTGCTTGCTTGCGAGCGTGAAGTGTCGTGCCCACTGCCCTCCGTCGCCCGTGATCGTCGCCGCCAGGCTTGCCTTGCCGGTCATGGAGAGAGACTCACGTGAGGATGCGCTGTAGTCGAAGCCGATCTGCAGCCTGTGGACGAGCTTCAGAAAGACGGGCTGGCCGGTCTCGACCTGCCCGGAGGGGTAGACAACACCTGGCTTGGCGCTCGCCCTGTAGGAGAAGAGGCCCTTCTCTTGCCAGAGGTTTGGCACCTGCATCTGGTGTGAGGTATTGCGGCTAAAGGCGGCGAGGCAAAGCAGCACGGCGAATGCGCCCAGAAGACCGCAGGCCACGAGCGCGGCCGTCAGCGGGGGAGAGACCGAGGCCGGGCGGCCACGCCGGGGAAGCGGGGGAGTGGTGGTCTTGGGACGCCTGCGGCGGCGTGAGTGGGTGGCACCCACAGAGCCGCCGGCCAGCAGGACCGCAAGCCCGGTCAGAAGGGCAGCGCTCTTCGGCTCCCGCGCCCGGTTGAGCCAGGTGCCTGCGCCATTCAGCTGGATCCATCTCTCGCCTACGAAGTCCGAGAAGACCGGATGCTCGAGGTCGGGGCCGGTGGTGTTGTCGCCGCGCATGATGTAGCGCTCGCCGTCTCTGCCCACGATCCTGTGCAGAACGACCTGGTGGATGTCGGATGAGCGGTAGGCGACGATGTCGCCGATCTCGTAGTGACTGCGCTTACGCAGGATGACGAGGTCGCCCTTGTGTATCAGGGGCTCCATCGACACGCCCCTGGTCGACACGTATGAGGCCTGGCCGCCGAGCTGAGTCGGGGCGAAGAAGTACCAGGCCAGGCTGAGCGCCAGAACGCCAATGAAGCCGAAGGTGAGTTTGAAGGCTCTGGCCATTACTCGAAGCTACTTCCGCAGTTAGTCCTTAATCGGCAGAAGGGGCGGGGGTGTTGACCCCGCCCCTTC
>PMXT01000127.1 GCA_003170995.1 Actinomycetota bacterium
GAAGATCAGCTCGCCCTCGCGCCCGGCATCGCAGGCGTTGATCACGTTGTCGACGTCGTCGCGCTTGAGCAGCTTCAAGACGACGTTGAGTTGCTTGCGAGTCTTGGAGTCGCGCGACTTCAGCCTGAAGGTTTCCGGCACGATCGGAAGATCGGCCATGCGCCAGCGCTTGAAGCGCTCGTCGTAGTCCTCGGGCTCAACCAGCTCCACGAGGTGCCCGACCGCCCACGTGACGACATGTGTGTCGGATTCGAGGTAGCCCTCGTGCTTTGCGAAGGTTCCCGGCAGCACACCGGCCAGATCGCGGCCGACGGACGGCTTCTCGGCGATTACAAGTGTCTTCGAGCTCATATATCTCCCGTACGACACCTTATCGGAGCAACCTGAGGTCAATCGAGAGACAACCCGCCGACAGGTGGCTTGCCGTCGCTGCTTGCCCGGTCCGACTCATGAAGACCGAAGCCAACTCCCCGGAGGGTAAAATCAGTTTCGCGCTCGGGCGGACTGCTCGTGCTCGAGGAGAAGTCACCGGTATCGTCGGAATCTGGAGGGCCGCGCCATCGAAGCCTTGATCAACGAAGAACTCGCCCGTCTACATCCGGCACCCGAGTACCACCCCGAGTCGCAAGCACGGCTGGAAGTGCTCCTTTCCGGCATTGCCGAGCACATCACAGCCGAGCCCGCTATGCGGGCGGATCTCGAACGCGTTCACTCGCCCGCGTACCTCGACAGCCTCTTCGAAGAGACAGAGGAGACGAGGTGGATCGATTTCGACACTTTCGTCACTCCTTCAACCGCAACGGCAGCCAAGCTCGCCGCCGGGATGATGCTCGAAGCCGTGCGCCGCGGTGGTTTCGCGCTCGTTCGGCCGCCCGGCCATCACGCCTCGCGCGAGAAGGCGATGGGCTTCTGTCTCATCAACAACATCGCTGTCGCCGCGCGCTACGCCCAAGCCGAGCTAGGAATCGAGCGAGTTGCGATCCTCGACTGGGACATTCACCACGGTAACGGGACCGAGGCGATCTTTTGGAACGATCCGAGCGTTCTCTACGTGTCGCTCCACGCTTGGCCGTATTACCCCGGCACGGGCGGGCCAAGCCCCAAGGCCCAAACCGGAGAAGACGTGCCTGGCGGCGAAAACCCGACAACGCTGAACATTCCCCTTCCCGGCGGCACCGGCGACCGTTCCTACCTGCAAGCGTTCGAGCAGATCGCCTATCCGGCGGTCGCGGCCTTCTCACCCGAGATCGTGCTCGTGTCAGTCGGCTTTGACGCTCACCGCGACGACCCGCTTTCGCCGACCATTCTCACCGACCGGGCCTTCTACCAGATCGCAAGCCGAACAGCGAGCCTCGCTCCGAGAGTTGCCGCCGTGCTCGAGGGTGGCTACAACCTCCACTCTCTCCCGCGCCTCGTCGAGATCACGGTTGAGGGCTTCAACAACCCATCCTGAGATCTAGGAGCCCATTCCGATAGAGATATACGGCGAAGAGGTTGAGCCGCAGGACGGACCGTGAAGGCGCACTGGTGGTGCGTCAAGCGGTCTGGGCGACCACTGGCGCCGCGGGGCGGCCGCTTCGGGCGTGTAGACCTGGCGGAGTAGACCCTAAGAATGGCCCCGAGATAAGCTGCGACCGGCTTTCGCCGGTCGCGCTCGCCAATCATTACAGCCATCCCGTTAACTCAATCATCGAACATCGGCGTGGGTGAGTGCATCCCTCTCACATCCCTCGCAACGGGCGATTTGTGAGCCTCTCCCGCTCGGCCCGCACACCCGACGCTGCCGTTTCGCGGCGCTAACGGCCGGAATCATCCGCGAGCGCGCAAAAGCGCCTCGAGCGCCTCGCGTCGTGACGACACGCCGAACTTGCGAAGCAGGCTCTTCACGTGCGAGCGCACCGTGTGCTCGGAGATGTAGAGGCGGCGCGCGATCTCCTCGGTGCCGAGATGCTCGTCGAGCAGAAGAAGTACCTCGAGCTCACGGGCCGATAGAAGGGAGGCGATCTCCTCGGGTACACCATGATCGTGGCGCCCATCGCGTACCTGCTCGAGTAATCGACGCGCGATGGATCCCGAGAGCGCAGCCTCGCCGTTCACCACTCCACGTAAGAACTCGACGATGCGCGGCGGCGGCTCCGTCTTGAGAAGATATCCGGAGGCGCCGCCCCGGATTGCGCGAAGAAGGTTCTCTTCCGTGCCTGAAGCCGTTAGGACCACAACCTCGGAGCCAGGAGCGACTCTTCGAATCTCCGGAAGAGCTTCGAGCCCACTCATCCCGGGCATCGACAGATCGAGTAGTACGAGGTCCGGTTGCTGCTTTGCCGCCTGCCTAATCGCCTCTTCGCCGCTAGACGCCTGAGCGACTATCTCGAAGCCGTGCTGAACCAAGAGCGACGCAAGAGCTTCTTGCGTCAGCGGGTGATCGTCAACGATCAGTACACGGTCAGACATAGTCTCTTCCCTTATCGGCAGCCTTATTGTTGCCGAAAAGGGGATACGTGGACGCCGAGCGTCAACAAAATCAAAACGCGCTTCACTCCTGGCTCGCCGGGGAGTTTCTGCTCGTTGCCCTTCTCAGCGCGGCGCTCGCGCTCTGGGGCTCTTACCCGAACCTGCCGAGTACCTTCGATCTTCCCCGACTCCAACTTGCGCTTGATACCGCGATAGCACTCACATCTGCGCTGGTGGCAGTGCTGACCGGCATCCGCTTCTCGGTCGACTCACGCCGCATGGATCTGCTTCTCTGCGCGGGCTTCAGCGTAGCGGCCCTCTCGATCCTCGCCTTCGAGATCGCGCCAACTTTGGACGGATCGGCGATTGGCAAGCCGGAAGCTTGGGCCAGCCTGATCGGGCGCATCCTCTCGGCCGCCCTGATCAGCGCGGCGGCATTCGCTCGCGGGCAGGCGCGAAGGCCCGATCGAGCGCTCCCAGTGGCACTCGGCGCCGGCGTGCTCGCACTGCTCGTCATCTGGAGCGGAACCCGTACGCTTGCCCAGGCGCTGGCCAACTCGGACACTCCGAGCGGGCTGGAGCTGCCCCTAACATTCGCCTTCACGCTGCTTGCGCTGCTCTATCTCGGAGCCGTGGTCGGTTTCGGATTGCGCTTCCGGCGCTGGCTAGAAGACCTGGATAGCTGGCTGGCGTTGGCGGCCACGCTGTGGCTCTTCTCGAGCTTGAACTTCGTTTTCAAACCACTTCTGCCAGGGGAGCGGGCGGCGCTCGGCGATTTTCTGCGTCTGCTCGCCTGCGGTCTACTAGTCGTCGGCGTCTGGCGAGCGATCCGTGCCGCGGAGTTCGGTCGTGCGGTCTCGGAGGAGAGAGCCCGAGTCGCGCGCGATATCCATGACGGCCTGGCCCAATACCTGTTCGCGCTTACCACTCACCTCAACATGCTCAGAGCGGGTGCAGAGCTCGAGGATGTCTTGCCGCGTCTGGAGGAGGTCGCCGCGCTTGCCCAACAGGAGGCGCGTTTCGCGGTGCTGGCACTGTCCTCGGCCGGCGGTAGCGCGCCTTTCGACGCGGCCTTACGCCGCTATGTGGAGTTTCTCAGCGCCGACGGCGAGCTCGAGGTCGACGTCGAGATAGATGCCGACATCCGTTTGGCCCCCGACGAGCAGATCGAGATCTTTCGCATTGTCCAGGAAGGTCTCGGCAACGTTCGCAAGCACGCCAACGCGGCCTGGGCCGAAATTCGGATAGCGGAAAAGAACGGCAGGCGTACGGTCACCGTCCGCGACGATGGAGACGGGTTCGGCGACCCCGACCCGGGCGCCGGTCAGGGCCTGAAGAGCATGCGCCGGCGAGCGGCTTCGATCGGCGGCGACTTCACCCTCTCGAGCAAGCTCGGGGTCGGAACGACGCTCGAGGTTGCGCTCAGAACCTGAGATTCCTGATCGACCTCCGGGTGTAATCTCCAACTAGAAAACCCCCGCGTGCGGGGGTTTTCCGTAGCAGGCCTGTAAGCCGGATTCTGTCGAGGGTGACCATCCATCTAGGCCGCCGGTTGCCCGGCGGCTCGAGCGACGTACCCGGTCCCTGGGCGGGCCACCTGAACGGGACCTGTTTCGCCTTGCACCGGACGGGGTTTAGCTAGCCACCGCGTCACCGCGGCGCTGGTGGGCTCTTGCCCCACCTTTTCACCCTTACCGCCGGTTTCCCGGAGGCGGTGTTCTTTCTGTGCCACTTTCCGTCGGCTTTCGCCGCCTGGGATTTCCCCAGCGTCCTGCCCTGCGGTGTCCGGACTTTCCTCGGGCCGCCTGAGCGGCTCGCGGTCACCCGGCCTGCGACTCGCAGTCTAGCGCTGCGCCGGCGCGTCTCAGGAGCCCAGGCCAGGACGAGCCGCACTCCGGGCAGATGACATCTTCGCCCTCGTGAAAGACGAACTCGCCGCAGACCAGGCACTCGAGGCTGGCGCCGCGTGAAAGCGCGCAGAGCTCTTGCTCGAGTGTTCGGTGGAAGGAGGTGACGGTCATGGAATCTCTATACCCGTTTCTCTCACGTCAGCATCCTGAAAACGCCGGTCACCTTGCCGAGTAACTGCACGTAGTCGGCGTAGATCGGCTCGAACGCGTCGTTCTCGGGCTGTAGGCGCACGCGCCCGCCCTCGCGGAAGAAGCGCTTGACGGTGGCCTCGCCAGTCGACTCGTCCTCGCCGGCCAGAGCGACGACGATCTCGCCGTTCTCCGCCTTCTCCTGTCTGCGCACGACCAGGATGTCACCATCGAGGATGCCGGCGCCCGTCATCGAGTCGCCCTTGACTCGCAGCAGGAACTCCTCGCCCCCGCGCGCGAGCGGCTGGGGCACGGCCAGGTAGTCCTCGATGTTCTCCTCGGCGAGAAGCGGCGAGCCGGCCGCGACCTGGCCAAGGAGCGGAAGCCTGTGCTCCTCCTTGCGTTCGCGCGCAATCAGCTCGAGCGCTCGCGGTTTTGTCGGATCGCGCCTGAGCAGCCCCGCGCGCTCGAGATTGGCGAGATGAGCGTGCACCGTCGAGGGCGAAGCGAGCCCGACCGCCTGCCCGATCTCACGCACGGTCGGCGGGTAGCCGTGCTCCTCGACGTAAACGAGAAGGTAGTCCCAGATCTCTCTCTGTCGCGGCGTTAGCAAACCATCCTCCTTGGCCGACTTAAGGGTTTACGAACGTCTGTTCGCCATGAAGGCTAGCGCTCCTCCCGGACGCCGTCAACGTTTTTGGCCAACTCGCCCGGCTTGTAGGAACAGAGGCGACGGTGGCGCATGCCGCGGTGCGTACCCCTAGCTTCGAGTCACGGCCCGGTACCCTCGTCGACTATCTCCCATCGACCGCTCTTGATCGATCTACCTACCAAGAGGAATCGCACCTGACGACCGTTGGCGTAAGTCTCCGCCGCGGGTAAGTAGTTGGCGTTGAAGTCGACGCGTACATCTGCCCACTTGTTGTGGCTGGTGAGATCGCGTGGAAATTCTACGGGTAACGAATTCCTATTTAGGATCTCTCCGTCTGACACAGAAACGTCGGTCAGCTTATCGATGTATTCGAAGTCGTTGTCGGTGCCGGTTTGGAAGTAACGACACTTTGTCGGGGCGACGTACTGCGCGGCGACTACGAAGCGATGCTTGCTCAGGGCGGTGTAATAGCCGCGAACGGCTGCCGCAGGTGTCCGTGTAGCCGCTGCGCCACATGGATAGATCGGAAGTGTCCGATGCCCGCGGATTAACGGGAGCACAGCGACAAGGAATACGACGAGCCCTCCGAAGAGAAGGAGCACGGCGCTCAATGCTACGAACCGCTTCGTTCGGCGGGTCACTGCGGCATTATCCCAGGTGCCGGTCGGCGACGATCGAGTCGCGAGCGTGTTGTCCTGGAGTGGCCGACCTCAGGCGACATTCCGGCGCACTCGCCCAGGAAACGAAGCTGAGGAGCGTTCCTAGAAGCCGCGATAAGAACCACCAAAAAACGCGGTTTTCGTTCGAATCGCCGTCCGGCGAAAGTCTTGGTCCGCAGAGCGGGCCGACTTTCGCCGGCGTTTCTCGGCGCACTGAGACGGCGCTGGCAAAGGAGGTGGTGGCTGCGGAGCGCAGGACAGTACGCGCCGTACGGACAAGCTTCGCAGCCGCCGCATCCTGCAGCCCAGCGTCGTCAGCTGACCGACCCATCTCGGGTCGGTCAGCGTTCAGTGCGTCGAGAAGTGCGCTGGAGAGGACTTGAACCTCCACGGCCCATTCGGGCCACAAGGCCCTCAACCTTGCGCGTCTACCAATTCCGCCACCAGCGCTTGACGCCCGGATTGTACCGGCTTTATCTCGCCGCCCGAATTACTTGAGAAGCCGGAAAAGGGCGACGGTGTCGACGAACCAGACGATCGCGACAATGATCGTCAGACGGGTCAGGTTGCGCTCGACGATGTGGGTGCCGCCTTGCGAGGTCGGCGTGAAGCCGAGGCCGCCGAGACCGCCGGCGCTCCCGGAGTGCAGGAGGACGAGCACGATCAGTCCGAGCGAGACGAGGATGTGAATACCTGCGAGAACGCCGATCATGAGCGAGCCGAGAATAGCAGCGTCGACCTACCCCCCGGCGCCGCGGGCAATCGCTTGCTCGAGCAGCGCCTCGATCTTCTCGGCCTGAAGTTGAACGCTGTGCTCGGCCGCGGCGGCCCTTCCGGCCTCGTTCGGGCGCGACAGCTGCGCGGAGCTATCAAGCGCCGCAGCGATCTCTTCCTCGTTGGTCGGATCGACTAGCACCCCAGCGCCGGGCGGCACGAACTCGGGCGGACCACCGAGGCGCGTCGCCACGACCGGGCGTCCGCAGGCCATCGCCTCGAGCAGCGCCTGGCCGAAGGGCTCGATCAAGCTCGGCTGGCAAAGAACGTCACAGGCCGCAAGCCACGTCGGCACCCGCTCGTGCGGAACGCGACCAAGCACACGCACTCCCACGCGACCCTCCAACTCCTCGCGTAGCGGCCCGTCGCCGAGGAAGACGAGCGAGCCCCTTCCGAGACGTTCGAAGGTGCGCGCGAGCCGGATCACGTTCTTGCGCTCCGTCAGCGAGCCGGCGCAGAGGAAGAGCGGGCTCTCTCCCTCCCAGCCAAGCTCGGTCCTGGCTTCGGCCTGGTCGCGCGGCCGGAAACGTTCGACGTCGACACCACAGTCGATCACACTGATCTTCCCGCGCGAGCAAGGCAGCTTCGTCTCCAGCTCGCGAGCGAGAAAGCGAGAGACGGTGATAACGGCGCCCGCCCGTTTCAACGTCCAGCTCGTCAGCGTGCGTACGCCCGGCACCGCGCCGATGTTGCGCACGTCCTGCCCATGTGCCGTGACCACGAGTGGCGCCTTAGAGGCGAGCGCGCCGATCAAACCGGACGGGACGAGGAAGTGGGCGTAGACGACATCGGGCTGGAAGCTGCGTGCCTTCTCTCGTGCCTCATGCGCGAGAGACAGAAAGCGCCGTTTCCCGCCCGAGCGGCGGTCGAGAACCGCCCGCTCTAGCTCGTGCCCGCGCCGCGCGAGCTCGCTTTCGAGCTGGGCGACGAAGACCCCGAGATCGGGGGCGTCCGGCCCCGGGTACATCTGCGAGACGAGCAGGATGCGCATCTTGGGGAGAAAGACTGACGGTTTCGGAGCTGGCGTGTGGCGAATAGGTGTGAGTTTCGGCGTTACGATCGCAGTGGGTGGTGGGATGGGCATCCTCCACGCGGCGGCGTAAAGCGAGGAGGCCCAGACTAGAGCTTCGCTCGAGACGCGATGCTCGAGCGCCGGTTCTCCTCGTCCCAGAGCTGCTCCTCGTCGGTAGGGAAGCGAGCGTGGTTGAAGCCCGCGGACGCGATTCTCTCGAAATCCGCCTCGGTGGACTAGGTGCGTCGCTTGGCTCTGCGGCGCTCCGACTGCGAGAGCCAGCGCGAGACGTTGACGCCGTGCCCGAGCTCAATGTCTTCACCCACATCTAGGCGTGGTCGAAGGTACCGAACTCCTCACGCAGCACCGCGCATATCTCGCCGATCGTGGCGTGGAGAACCAGCGCGTCGCGCATCACCGGAAGCAGGTTCTCGGTTTCGCGCGCCGTCTCGCGCACCGCCTCTAGCGCTTTTCCCACTGCCACGCCGTCGCGCTCGGCTCGCACCTTGGCGGTGCGCTCACACTGGCGCCGCTCGATCTCCGGGTCGATCCGGTGTAACTCGATCGCCTCGGCGTCGGCCTCTTCCTGAAAGCGGTTGACGCCGACGATCACCCGCTCGCCCGACTCGACCTCGCGCTGGTGCCGGTAGGAGGCTTCCTCGATCTCGGCTTGGACGAAGCCCTGCTCGATCGCCGCTACCGCGCCGCCGAGCCTATCGACGCGCTCGATCAGCTCTATGGCGCGGCTTTCCAACTCGCTCGTCAGCGACTCGATGAAGTAAGAGCCGCCGAGGGGATCGGCACTGTCGGTGGAGCCCGCCTCCTGGGCGAGGATCTGCTGCGTCCTCAGCGCGATCCGCACCGCGTGCTCGGTCGGCAGCGCCAGCGCCTCGTCGAAGGAGTTGGTGTGCAGCGACTGAGCACCGCCACAAACGGCCGAGAAGGCCTGCAGAGCGACTCGAACGATGTTGTTCTCGGGCTGCTGCGCGGTCAGCGTCGAGCCGCCGGTCTGAGCGTGGAAGCGAAGCATCTGCGCCTTCGGATTGGTGGCGCCGAAACGCTCGCTCATGATCTTCGCCCAGAGGCGCCGCGCCGCCCTGAACTTGGCCACCTCCTGGAAGA
>PMXT01000030.1 GCA_003170995.1 Actinomycetota bacterium
GATCTCCCAGAGCGCGTCCTCGGTGAAGACGAGCTCGACATCGTCATAGGCGAAGAAGCGCTGATACTGCTTGGAGAGCGCATTCTTCGGGTCGGTCAGGATCTTGACCAGATCCTCGCGCTTGAGCTGATGCACGGCCGAGATAACCGGCAGACGGCCGATGAACTCGGGAATGAGGCCGAAGTTGAGCAGATCCTCGGGCATCACCTGGCTTAGTAGCTCGGAGCTCTCCGCGTCGTTCTTGGAGCGAATCTCGGCGCCGAAACCGACGGCATTCTTGCCGATACGGCGACCGATGATCTTGTCCAGGCCGGCGAAGGCACCGCCGCAAATGAAGAGGATGTTCGTGGTGTCGATAGAGAGGAATTCCTGATGCGGGTGCTTACGCCCGCCCTGGGGCGGCACCGAGGCGGTCGTGCCTTCGAGGATCTTCAGTAGTGCCTGCTGTACGCCCTCGCCGGAAACGTCGCGCGTAATCGAAGGGTTGTCGGCCTTGCGTGCAATCTTGTCGACCTCGTCGATATAGATGATCCCGGTCTCGGCCTTCTTGATGTCGAAGTCGGCCGCTTGGATCAGCTTGAGCAGAATGTTCTCGACGTCCTCGCCGACGTAGCCGGCCTCGGTGAGCGCCGTCGCGTCGGCGATGGCGAAGGGGACATTGAGGATGCGCGCCAGCGTCTGGGCCAGCAACGTCTTGCCGCAGCCGGTCGGACCGAGCAACAGGATGTTCGACTTCTGCAGCTCGACCTCGGAGTCCTCGGTGACCATCTGAACGCGCTTGTAGTGGTTGTAGACCGCCACAGCCAGTGTCCGTTTCGACTCCTCCTGGCTGACGACGTAGTCGTTGAGAACGCCGTAGATCTCCTTCGGCTTGGGCAGGTTCTCGAGATCGAGCTGAGCCGGGACGGTGAGCTCTTCATCGATGATCTCGTTGCAGAGGTCGATGCACTCGTCGCAGATGTAGACACCGGGGCCCGCGATGAGTTTCTTGACCTGTCTCTGCGACTTACCGCAGAAACTACAGAGGAGCTGCTCGTTGCCGTCGCTTGCTCTGGCCACTTCTACTCCTTGTAGCTCGAAATCGTCGTTTCGGCTAGCTCTCGTCGTTTCCGAACGCACATGTCTGCGGAAATGACCACTAGCTCTCGTTCTTCTCTGGCGCCGCGTTGCGATGTGCCAGCACGCGGTCGATCAATCCATAGTCGAGCGCCTCGCTGGAGGTCATGAAGTAGTCGCGCTCCATGTCCTTGGCGACCTTCTCCATCGACTGCCCGGAGTGATCGGCGATTATTTCCTCGAGCCGGCGCTTGATGTTGATCACCTCGCGCGCCTGGATCTCGATATCCGAGGCCTGGCCCTGAAAACCGCTCGAGACCTGGTGAATGAGGATCTTCGAGTTGGGTAGCGCCGCGCGCTTGCCCTTGGTTCCGCCGGCCAGAAGCAACGCACCCATCGACATGGCGACGCCGACGCAGGTCGTCTGCACATCGGGTTTGATGAACTGCATGGTGTCGTAGATAGCGAGTCCGGCGTACACGGAGCCCCCGGGCGAGTTGATGTAGATGGAAACGTCCTTGTCTGGGTCTTCGGACTCGAGATGGATCAATTGAGCGATCACCAGGTTGGCGATCTGATCATCGATGGGCGTGCCCAGGAAGATGATCCGTTCGTTGAGAAGCCGGGAGTAGATGTCGAACGAACGCTCGCCGCGCGATGTCTGCTCGATGACCATTGGGATCAAAGGACTCATGGCGTCTCCTCACTACCGGGGGTCCACAGTTTCGTAGCCGATGCTGGCTTTTCCTTCCCAGGCGTCCATATTTGCTCGCGCGCCTGGGCCTGAGCGAGCGGAATCGGCTTGACTTCATCACAGACGCGATCGAGGGCGGCACTCATGCGCATGTCCTCGCGCAACTCCTCCTGGCGCCCCTGGCGCCAGATCTCCGCCACCAGCTCGTCGACATCCTCTCCACCCGAGCCGGACTGCTCGCGCACGAGCTGCTCGATCTCGCTATCGGAGATCTCGATTCCCAACTTGTTGGCGCTGGCTTCGAGCACTAGCTCGCGCGCGATCGAGTGTTGGGCTTCGATGCGCACGCTCTCGACGAGCTGCGAGGCCTCCTGTCCGGTCAGCTGGAGGTAGAGATCGAGATTCATGCCTCGGCGCTCGAGTGAGCGAACCAGATTGGCCAGCAGAATGCGCGCCCGCTCCTCGACGAGCACAGGGTGCACCTCGACCTTCGAGGCGTCCACTAGCGCATCGACCGCCGCCTCGCGGAAGGCGACCTCACACTCGGCTTCGACCTGCGCTTGCAGCCTTCCTTTGATATCCGAGCGTAACTCGTCCAAAGTCTCGAACTCGCTAGCAGCGCGCGCCAGCTCGTCATCGAGCGGTGACAGCTCTTTCTCCATGATCTCCTTCACCGTCATCGTCACGGTGGCCGAGCCACCATCGGTGAGGACGAAAGGAATCTCGCGACTCTCGCCGGCCATCGCTCCGATCAACCCTTGCTCCAGCTCGGGGGCCAGCTTGCCCGCACCGAGCTCGATGACCTGGTCGCGGCTTTCCTCGCCCTCATCGCCTACGAAGTCGACGACAAGCGTGTCTCCTTCGCGAACGGGCCGCCCCTCGACCGGTACCAGTTGGGCGACACTGGAGCGCAAAACGTCGAGCTCGTGCTCGACCAAACCTTCCGGTATCTCCGCGTCAGCTTTACCCACCTCGAGCTTGCGCCAGTCGGTCGGCTTGGGCAGGGGCTGCAGGTCGAACTCGGCGTCGAAGCTCCAGCCCGAATCGGTGGACGCGGGCAGCTCGTATTCGAACCGCGGCTCCGAGACCGGGCGCAGGCGCTTACCCGCCGCCGCACCCCTGAGCCAGCCTCCGATGTGCGTCTCGACCGCCTCGGTATAGATGCGCTCCTTGCCGATTCGCCGCACCAGCACCGGCATCGGCACTTTGCCCGCGCGAAAGCCAGGCACCTTCGTGCGCTCGGCCAAATCGGCGCTGGCGTGCTCTACTGCGTGCTTGATGTCGGCGCTCGGCACTTCGACCGTGAGACGCACACGGCTTTCAGCGAGCTCGACGACGTTCGCTTCCACGCCGCCATTCAAGCAGAGGACGGCCGCCTGCCGTCGGATCTGCCCCGGCGAGATGAATGAGGCCGAGACTCTCCCGGCCGACTCTCAGACAAGCAGCTCGAGACGCTCGCCGCTCGACAGCTCCAGATGACCGTCGGCTTCAACCTCGTTGGTCAGGACTCTTTCGGCGCGGCGCGCGGCGGTAGCCACGCGCGCTGCGCCTGTCCATCTGCCGCCGAGCTGCGGCCGTTCATACAATTCATCGTCGTCGGCTAGGAGCTAATCCTCTAGAGCTACTTTTTTAGGCCGCCAGGGCGAGATACAGGTCGAGAAGCAGGGCTGTGTAGTCGGACATCGCGAGCAGATAGCCGGCTAATCTCGTGGTTCCTAGACGGCGGACAGGCGTCTCGCGCGCCGGTAGAAGCGTGCTGAGGCCAGAGCTGCCGTACGTTGACGAAAACGCTTCCTTGCTTTTTCGGCCAGTGACCTAAAAGGCCAGTTGCACCTAGCCGAAATGAGCCGGACGAGACCGATTTGCCTCTCGCTTTCTCGAGGCGCCACTGAGCGCGTTTCGCCTGAGGGGACATCAGTGCTGGTAACACAGCCCCGGAGAGCGAAGTGCGCTCAGCGGCGTCAAGCGGCTCTGGGAGGCCTGGCTCCCCGGCCGTATGGAGCCGCCGATCGAGGAAGCGAGAACGGCCCCGGGAGGAATCGAACCTCCGCGCACGGATTCGAAGTCCGTCGCTCTATCCACTGAGCTACGGGGCCCGAACGGGAGTATGCCCGAGCGAGCGCGTACGCCCTCCCTTCGACTGCTTGTCGCCGTCACTACTCGCGCAAAAGGCCGGCGGAGAGCCAGTGGAATCGCCGGAGATTTGATGATCAGTTTTACGTACATACACAGCAATTCTCGCCGGTCATAATCGAGCAGGCCGATCGGAAAAAGGAGGAAGTATGGAAGTGTCTGCTCGTCCCGCTTATCCCGCTCGCCTGGAGGGCGAGCTCGCGCCCGAGCTCAACCGCTGGTTGTGGCTCGTCAAGTGGCTGCTTCTAATCCCGCACTACGTCGTACTCTTGCTCCTCTGGATCGCCTTCATCGTGATGAGCGTTATCGCGTTCTTTGCGATCCTCTTCACGGGGCGCTATCCACGCGGGATCTTCGACTTCAACGTCGGCGTCTTGCGCTGGACCTGGCGAGTCGGCTTCTACGGCTACTCGGCACTCGGAACCGACCGCTATCCGCCCTTCACGCTCGGGCCCGTGCCCGACTACCCGGCCACGCTCGAGATCGACTATCCCGAGCGCCTCTCACGCGGGCTGGTACTGATCAAGTGGTGGCTGCTGGCGATCCCCCAGTATCTGATCGTCGCCATCTTCCAGGGCGGCGGCGGCCCACGCTGCGCCGGCGGCCTGATCGGTTTGCTCGTCTTGATCGCGGCCGTCGTCCTGCTCTTCCGCAACCGCTACCCGCGCGAGATCTTCGACTTCGTGATGGGCATGAACCGCTGGGTCGTACGAGTCGCCGCCTACGCCTCGCTGATGCGTGACGAGTATCCGCCCTTCCGCCTAGACGTCGGCCCGAAGGAGCCTGCCAGTCCTTCAACTGCCTGATTGAGCCGGCCGCCGCGACCGACATGGCGGGCGCGGCACACCAAACGCCGTCCCAACTCAATACGGACTCCACCCGCATTCACGGCTAGCCCGCTCCGCCAACGAGGAGCAGACGAGACACACACGCCGAAGGCGCAGTGGCTCGTTCTCAACGGTCGTCGCCGAAAGTCGTACGACTTTCGGCGGATATTTGCGGGCGAGAGGACTCGAACCTCCACAGGCACTTGGCCCAACGGGTCCTAAGCCCGTCGCGTCTACCAGTTCCGCCACGCCCGCTGGCTCTCGAAGGATAGACCGAGTAGCCGACGAAAGTCCGCCTCCCTTTGGGAGGCTTGACGACTGTCGTCGGTGTTATTTGATGAACCGCGCCTTCCGCGCTTGGCTCATTCGCGGTTCATAGGTGCGTACTCGGCTGGCCGCTGTTGCGGAGGGAGTACGTGGTGGAAGGGTTCGGGACGGCGTTTAGAAGCTCTAACAAAACGAAGCACTCAACCGCCTGGCCGCGCTCGGCTGCGCTCTGCGTTGTCCTCGGTCGCGCCCGTAGCCCCGGCTACGAACGCGACACTGCGTCCTAGCATCGCATCCACCGATCACACCCAGTCGGCGGGTCTTCATTCTGTTAGAGCTTCTTAGGACCTATCCCGATAGGCCCTCAAGTGCGCCGAGTGTTTCGTCGCCAGATGGTTCTGCGTTTACGCTCCCGGCCGCGGCGAAAGGGGGAACAACCGCCGCGACCGGAGCGAGGAGACACCGAACGCTAGCCCGCTCGAGGGGTCACACGTGTCGAAACACCCTCGCCCGGCGTAGAAGCCGCTGCGGAGCCGCTCGGGTTGGCCGAGACTGGCTCGAGGGGAGCAGGCGGAGCGACGGGATGGCGACGGCATTCCTACTGGGAGTAGAGCGGTGGGTCGGTGCATCTCAGACCATGCTCAGATATTGTCAAACCGCAATCACCCAGGCGGATATTTGCAGAGCGGACGGCGACGGGTCTTCATCCCGAAGCGAGCTCTAGCCGCGGGTCGAGGGCTCGAATCCCTCCAAGTGCGCTCGTTGTAGGGAACACAACGATGTTGCTGCTCAGGAGCACCTTTTGATGTCCGGTCGCTCCGTTAGCTGATAGCTCGCATTCAAACCCGCGCACTCCCGATCGAGTCCCGCTCCGGTTACAGGGGAACCCGCTCAGCCGATGCGGGAAACTGTGTGTTGATGAGTCTGTCGTTTGAGGCTGCGTTCGAAGCGGAGTTCGAGGCGCTGCACCGCTACCTTCGTCGGCGCGTAGGTGCGGCGGCGGCGGAGGATCTGACGGCAGACACATTCGCGACCGCATTCGCGAATTGGGAGCGCTTCAATCGCGCCCGACCGCTGCGGCCCTGGCTATATGGAATCGCTGCGAATCTTGCCCGCCATCACTGGCGCAACGAGCGACGGATGCTGCGGGCTTACGCGCGAACGGGCGTCGATCCAGTTCTTGCTGAGGACGAAGGCAGCGTTGAGCGTCTGGAGGCCCAGGTCCGCCATCGCGAGCTTGCAGCAGCGCTCGCCGACCTACGCCCCCGCGATCGGGAGATCCTGCTATTGCACGCCTGGGCCGAGCTGAGCGACGGCGAGATCGCCGACGCCTTGTCACTTCCGATCGGGACGGTGAAGTCACGGCTGCACCGGACCCGTGAACGGTTGCGGAACCGGCTCGGCTCCAACGGGCAATCGGTAGCGAACACGCTTAGCGCGACAGGGAAGGAACGGCGATGACCGAGGGCGATCTCCAGCTGCTTGTCGAGTTCCGCCGCGAAGTTCCAGCGCCTGATGAAGAGACGGCGCGAAGAATCTACAGCCTTGCCACGTCAGGCCAGCCTCGCCGCCGCCTGCCCTGGCACATCAGAGCCGGCAGCAGACGTGCGCGGCGTCTGGTAGTTGTCGGGTTCGCAACGGCTATTGCGCTACTAAGCGCGACACTAGCCATCGGCGCCGTCGGAGGCTGGGGGTTTCTTCAGATCGGCAACGGTAGTATCGGCCCGCCTCCAAAGCTTGTACCCGCTGGGGAGGTCCTGGTTGTGGCTAGCGGTAGCTGGGACAATCAGGATTGGACTCTTGTCGCATACAGAAACCCTGACGGCGATGAGTGCAGCTCCTTCCTAATGGGGGTTTCGGCTGCAAACGCGAAGAACGGCATCGGCGCTATAAGTTGCGTCAACGTCAGTGAGGGCGTATCCCCGGTCTTTGAAGCGAAGTCGGCTGATTTTCCGGCCCACCTAGAAGGCCCAGTCTCGGCCGATGCCAGCACGGTCGAGGTAGCGCTTTCCGACGGTAGCACCATCGATGCGAAGACCATTGCCCCACCTGACGGGCTAGGCCTACTGGTTCGATATGTCGTCCTTCCGATCCCTTGTGGCGCGGTACCACACAGCGTTTCTGAGATCAACGATCAAGGGAGCGTTGTGGCTCGATATAGGATCCATACGTCATTGAACCCGTTGGCAGACGACGAGTCGCTGAACGCGTGCGATTAACCTGGCGGTGCCGCTGAGTAATAGGTCGTGTATAGCTAGAATGGTATAATTGCACGGGTTCGGCCAGGCTTAGGGTTCGTCGTTAAGCCTGTGCTAATCTAGGCTTCGCGCTTCAGGCCCGAGGTTGGGAAGCTGTCTCATGAGGTGCAAGGTGAGATACATAAATACGCAGATCTAGCTCGAGCGCCAACGCCGGCGAAGTGCCCGGGCGCGGCCGAGGCGTTACGCTTCTGGTGAGCGCCTGTAGCTCAGCGGAAGAGCGGCGGCCTTCTAAGCCGCGGGTCGGGGGTTCGAATCCCTCCAGGCGCGTTTCTCGCTTTCTCGGTCGGCAGCTCCTTTCGGCCGGACGTGGAGATCGAGCGGTATAGCCCCGCTAGACTGTTTGGAGCGCGGTGGCCGTAGCTCAGTTGGTAGAGCCCCGGGTTGTGGTCCCGGTGGTCGTGGGTTCGAACCCCATCGGTCACCCCTCGCTTTCTCGGCCGGCGACTCCTACCGGCCGGGCGTGACCGGCCTTCAGAGCTGCCTGACGTCGCTGGCTGCGCGCCGCTCTACGGGGCCGTGCTGTGCGCACTGTCCCCTCCGGCGTCGCACAACCACCGACGCCCCGAGTAAGCGAGAGCGATTCTCGTTGTACGGCTCTTCGACCGGCGACTCCTACCGGCCGGGCGCGGAACTCTTCCGGGGATGATCACCCGCCGACTGAGCCGTCGGCACGGTGGCTACTCGCCCGCTTGGAGTCCGATCGGCCACAGGCCGACTCCTGGCGCAAAGGCCGGATTATCGGCGCCTATCCGACCGGTGCTAGCGGCGGACGCCGAAGTCGGCCGTCACGATCGTCGCAGCCCGATCCTGGTAAGGGCCAGACGCGCTCGACGAATGAACGGCGGAAAGACCAATCTCACGCCACTGCGAGCTGAGTAGGTTGGCACGGTGGGGCGGACTATTCATCCACATCTTCACGGCTTGTTTGGCAATCAGGCTGGGCGACGCCCAAACGATATTCTCCCCGACCGCCCAGTAGCGATGCCCGCTTGCCGAGTAGTAGAGCTTGATCCGTTTCCAGAACGCAGATCCGTCGGCCGACTCGTGGGCGAAGAATCCATCCGTTGCCATCGAAAGCGAGTGATTCGCCGCCGCTTTGGTGAGAGCGGAAGACCGCACCAGGGGCTTCAAGCCATGTTGCGCGCGAACGCGATTCACTTCACGCAAGACCTGAGTGTTCAGGCTCGAAACGGAGGCCACTCGGGCGCGAGAAGATGCGGGGTCTGCCACCGGGACGACGAGCAGACATAGCAGCACCACGCCGAGAGCGCAGGCAGCAACTCGTCCCTTTCTCCGGAACACCACGAACGCAGGATCGTCCTCGCGGCAGCTATTTCTTATCCTCCGAAGGGAGGAAAGGGCTCCCCAAAAAGGGTATTCCTGCGAACGCCGTCCAGCCGCGGATCAGCCGCCTGGCCGAGCGGGCGCCGGTTCGTCGGTGTCAAGACGACCCACGACAGTTGCACCAGCGCTGCGGTTCCGCAGGAGATCTCTCAAGATGATCTGGATCCCCCCGGCCACGGGAATAGCGGCCAGAGCTCCGACGATGCCCCCGAGCTTCGCCCCGATCAGTACCGCGATCAAAACAGCGAGCGGCGAGAGCTGCACGGTCTTACCGTAGATGAGAGGTTGCAGCAGCTGGTTCTCGACTTGCTGGTAGACGATGAAGTAGACGAGCACAATCACGCCCACCCAGGTTCCGGTAGTGAATGCGACTCCGGTGATGATGACCGCAGCCACGGTGGCGCCTGCGAGCGGGACGAGATCGAGTAGAGCAACGAGCAGCCCGAGCGCGACAACATAGGGAACGCCGAGAATGGCGAGCACGATCGCCGTCAGCGTGCCGGCGATCAGACTGATCAGGATGTTCCCGGCCACATAGCCGCCGACGGTGTGATAGACGTCGCGCCCGACCGCTCGCCAGCGCTGCGCGCTTTTCTTCGGCAGAAGTGCGAGGAAGCGCTCGATCCAGGTCGGGCCCTCGAGCAGCATGAAGAGAGTCATGAAGGCGATCGTAATGGTCGCGGCGACGACCGAGATCACCCCGCGTGTCAGCGACAGCGCAACATTGGAGACGCCGATCACCTTACCGGCGCTGTTGTCTTTGATCGCCTTCTCGACCTTCTCGACAACGTGGTAGTCGCGTTCGAGGAAACCGAGGCGACCTTTGCCGTTCGTGAGATCTCTGACATATCCAGGGACGGCGTTGATGAACTTGCCGATCTGATCGACGAGTATCGGGACAAAGACCGCCGCAAGACCCACCAGGGCGATGAGCACAGCGCCGAACGCAATGGACACGGCAAGGCCTCGCCGGCGCACGCCACGGCGTTGCAGCCATTCGACGAGGGGATTGATAGCCAACGCCAGGAAGAGCGCGATGAAGATCCAGACGATCACCTGCCCCGCCAGGAGAACGATCTGGAGCCCGATCGCAAAGGCGAGCACAATCGCGACCACAAGCGTGATCGAACGAGGGCGTATGTGGATCACTCGTTCTGCCGGCAATGTCGGGAAAAGCATCGCGGCCAGGTCGGACGAAGTAACGAGCGGAAGAAAGGCCGAATAGCAGCCGGGCTACATCACGGGCGCTAGGCTAAGCGTGCGCGCGGGTGTAGCTCAAGGGTAGAGCTCCAGCCTTCCAAGCTGGCTATACGGGTTCGATTCCCGTCACCCGCTTCTCGCTTTCTCGGCCGGCGGCTCCGTGCGGCCAGGCGCGACTGGCCTTCCGGAGCCGCCTGACGCCGCTGACCGCACTTCGCTCTCCGGGGCCGTGCTAAAAGCACTGTCCCCTCCGGCGAAGCACACTCAGCGGCGTCCCGATAACGCGAGAGGCAATTCGTTTGAGTCGATCTCAAAGCAGGCGATCCCTCATGCCTCCTCGACGCCTCCGAGCTCGTCCTTGACAGACAGCCGGCTTTCATAGAGACACCGCTGGCAGCACGATAATGCGAGGGCGATCTGGCGCGGATCCGACTGGGTTTTCACCACCGGGAAACACGAGATACGGTCGGCGTTCCTGTCGGGCGACGAGTTGCGCTCAGTAGCCGGCTCAGAAGAGTCGGAAGGGACTGATAACGCCGGCGTCGGCAGCCTCGTTCCAGGCCACCTCGCCGCCCGGTTCTACCTCGCCGTGGACGCGGTTGGCGAGCGCTTCGGCGTCCTCGCGAGTCTCCGCCCCGACGATCAGGTAGCGCCAGCGCCGCACCGGGCGGTAGCCCTCGCTCTCGAGGCGCTCGGCCAGCGCGATCGCCTCGCGGTGAGAGTTGCAACCGACCCGCACCTCCCAGGGAGCCCAGCCATGCTCGACCGCTTCTTCTTCCCAGGTCTCGTCCTTCGGCTCGTCGTCCCAGCGCTCTTCTTTCTCGAGCCAGCGCTCGACCAGGCTCACCTTGGCAGCGAAACCGTCGCGGCGAAGCTCGGCCTCAATCACTGCGTGCGCGTGCTCGGCCTGGATCTTCGTCGAGGCGTAGACGAAAAGCTCGTTGTCGTCGCGAGAAACAGCCAGGCGGTCTCCGGCGAGCGCCTTCGCAAGCTCCTTGGCCTCATCGCCAAGACCGCCGGTGAGGCGTTCGAAGAAGTCTGCGCCCTGATCGCCATCCTGCTCGAGTTCTACGCGAATTCGCCAGTCGTCGTTCGACATCGAGAGCAGCATAACCACTTGGGCCAGATTCAAGCCCTCCGAATAGGGCTGGCGCCGTGTGGATCGTGTGACCTAGAGGTGTCTCGCCCGCGGCCGGTGTGCGCGGCTGCGGCTCACTCAAGGCCGTCCCCAACGCTCGAAAGGACCCCGACCACACCTCCGGCCAACTCGCCCCGCTTCTCGGATTACGCGACGAGCACGCGTCGCAGATGCGGCTCATCGTCTACTTCCCCCCGCCGCGAAAAGTTTTCGCCGGCTTTGCCGGCCGGGAGGATTCGTCGGCTCAGCCCGAACACAACCGATTCGCCCTCTCGCTTTCTCGGCCGGCGGCTCCGTAGGCCGGTCGCGCCCGGCCGGCAGGAGCCCGCGCCGGAAAAGGCTCGATCAAAAGGAAGCGCCTCTCGCTTTCTCGGGGCGCCGCTGAGAGTGCTTCGCCGGAGGGGACAGTGCTTCAGCACGGCCCCGGAGAGCGAAGTGCGCTCAGCGGCGTCAGGCGGCTCCGGGAGGCCGGGCTCCTCGGCCGCACGGAGCC
>PMXT01000077.1 GCA_003170995.1 Actinomycetota bacterium
CTGCTCAAGGATGTCTTCAAGACAGACGTGTTCAGACTCGCCCGCTACCTCAACGAGCGAGCCGGTGGGGAGCTGATCCCGGCGACGATCATCGAGAGGCCGCCGAGCGCCGAGCTGCGCGAAAACCAGCTAGACGAGGACTCGCTACCACCCTATTCGGAGCTTGACCGCGTGCTCGAGGCCTACATCGAAGAGGATCGCTCGCGCGGCGAGTTGCTCGAAGATGGTTTCCGGGCCGACGTCGTCGAGCGGGCAATCGCAATGATCGATCGGGCCGAGTACAAGCGCCGTCAAGCCCCACCGGGCGTGAAGTTGCGCCCGAAGGCGTTCGGACGAGACCGGCGCACGCCTATCACGAACGGCTGGTGCGACTGAGAGCCTATTTAGCTTCGTCTACACACCCGACGCAGTCGATCGGCGGCGCCAGCGGATAAGAGCGGAGCGGAGGCGAGCTACGAGAGCGCCGTCACACGATCATCTCACGCGATAGCGGTGAGGCGTCAGGCAGCCTCAGCCGGCCGCTCGGGACGGCGCTCTTCTCGGTCGCCATCGGGAACCGGCGTCGGGTCTTGTCTCAATCGAGTCGTGGATCGGTTGCGGGGTCGCCCGATCGTGCTGACGACATCAACGGTTCCCGTCTTGTCTCCGTAGCAGCGGAGGTAACAATCAGACTCGGACAATGCCCGGAGCCATTGCACGGCTCGAGACTAGGTCAGCGACCGGACGGACAAGCTGGTCTCAAGTGACCTTTTACCGGACGCGAGATCAAACAAGAACCACTTCGCCCGAGAACAGACGCTCAGGATTCGAGTGGTGCCATGGTGAGACCGCGGGTTTCGAGCTGCGCCCAGTAGAACTCGGCGAGCTCCCGATGCCCGGCCCAGACGATCGCTTGTCCTCTCTGGTCGATCTCGTTCGCCAGTCGCATGCCCTGATCGAAGCCGACACTCGGAAGCACAGAGGCTAGCGCTCGCGCCACTCCATCGAAGCTGTTGTGGTTGTCGTTGAGAACGATCACGCGCCAAAGATCGCCCAGCCCTCTGCCACCCCGCGACGCACGCTTCGGCTTCGTCGGGCTAACCAGCGTCGCTGACACGGCCGAAGCGTAGCGGGATCGAGATAGCCGCGAGCATCGGCTTCGACTGAGTGCAGACCCCGAGTTTTCCGTCGCCTATTCGGGGTGCCGCTGACCGAGGAGGCGAGACTAGGAGCTCGGACTCGCCGCCGCTTCGTTAGCATGACCAGCGTGATTTTCGAGCGCTCAGTCCTCGACAACGGGCTTCGCGTCGTGATGGCGCCGATGCCGGAGGCCCGCTCGGTGACTTGTATGATCATGGTCGCCGCCGGCTCCCGCTACGAGACACGCGAGTCGAGTGGCATTGCTCACTTCACCGAGCACATGTTTTTCAAGGGCACCGAGAGGCGCCCGACTGCGCGCGACATCGCCGCTGAGGTGGACGCAATCGGGGGCGAGTTCAACGCCTTCACCGGCAAGGAGTACACCGGCTACTACGTCAGGTGCGCGGCGGAGTCACGCTCGCTCGCTCTCGACGTGCTAGTCGACATGATCCGCCATTCCAAGTTCGACGCCGGCGAGATCGAGCGCGAGAAAGGCGTCATTGTCGAAGAGATGAACATGTACTTCGACTCGCCGCGTGACTACGTCGATTCGATCTACGAGCGCCTCCTCTTCGGCGATCAGCCGCTCGGCTGGGACGTTATCGGGACGAAGGAAACCGTCAGGACGGTCACCCGCGACACCTTCCTCGACTATCTGGGACGCTGGTACGTACCTTCGAGGATGGTGATCGGGCTCGGGGGGCGCCTGAACGGCGACGCGACAAGCGAGGTCGAGAATTTCCTCGGCGATCTCGTTCCAGGCGAGACTGGAAGCCCTTCAGTGGCTGAGATTCCCTCGCCGACCAAGCCGAGAGTAAAGGTTCAGCACAAGACATCCGACCAGGCTCATCTCGTCCTCGGAACTCTCAGTCATCCGACGCAGCACCCCGACCGGTACGTATCGCAAGTGCTGGCCGCAATTCTCGGTGGCGGTATGTCTTCTCGCCTCTTCACCGAGGTCAGGGAGCGACGCGGTTTGGCCTACTACATCTTCTGCCACAACAGCACCTTCGCCGATACCGGGACGCTGTATGCGCAGGCGGGCGTCGACCTCAACCGTGTCGACCAGGCGATCGAGACGATCGTTGACGAGTTCCGTCGGATCGTTGACGAGTCGGTACCCGAAGCGGAGCTGAAGAAGGCGAAGGAGTACACGAAGGGCCGGCTCGTTCTCCAGCTCGAGAGCCCGCAAGGCTTGATCTCTTTCGGTCTCAGGCGGGAGGTCATCGAGGGAGGTGCGGTTGACCCCGCCGAGGTGCTCGCCGGGCTCGACGCTGTCGGCTCGGAGGATATTCAGCGCGTGGCCCGCGAGATCATCGGCGAGCGAGCCCTTCATCTCGCGCTGATCGGTCCTTTCGAGGACGGCGAGCGTTTCCAGCGCCTACTCGGATAAGGGCCGATCCCGCTAGACGTAGACGCTCACCCCCTTCGAACGCGCCTCCCTAACGGGATAGGCGCTAACAAGCTCCTCTAGCGCCGTTTCGGAATCGTCGCGGGCGCGAATAGACTCCTCTATATGGACGAAGCTTTCGTCTGTGCCGAGATGCTGATCGACTCTTGGGAGACGAGGCTTCGCGGCGAGCTTCCCTCGGAAACCGCCGTTTTCGACGCGCATGTTCATCTCGGGACCGACGTTGATGGTATGACCGGCGCGTACGAAGAGTTGACGACGGTGTGCGAGCGATACGGAATCGAGCGCTGTTTCGTCTTCTCTCTCGACGAGCCCGATAGGCATCCCGCTTTCCGCAAGCCGAACGACCGCACGCTTGCCTACGCCGAGCGAGCGCAGGGAAAGTTGATTCCCTTCGTGCGCCTCAATCTCGATGAGTCGCCGCTCGAAGAGGCGAAGCGCTGCCTCGATTTGGGGGCAGGCGGGATAAAGCTCCATCCCCGCTCACAANNTCACAAGGGTTTCACGTCAACGATGCGCGACTCGAGCCGATCGTGGCGCTGGCGGCAGAGCGAGGAGTGCCGGTGCTCATCCATGGCGGCCGAGGCTTACCTCCGATAGCCGATCATCTAGCTCATCTGGTCGAGCGCTACCCGCTTGCTCAGCTGATAGTCGCTCATGCCGGAATCGCCGACCTGGGGGCATTGGCGAAAGCGCTCGGTGGCAGGGCAGGAGCGTTTTTCGACACCTCCGTTTGGAGCCCGATCGATCTGCTCGACTTTTTCCGCCACGTTGCGCCCGAGCAGATCCTCTACGCCTCCGACTATCCATACGGGCAGCAACCAAGCTCTCTGCTCATCGCGATTCGTACGGCGCGCCTCGCGGGCCTCAGCGAAAGTGATCTGCGCATGATTCTCTGGGAGAACGCCGATCGCATCAGCCGCCACGAGACGCCGCTATCGCCCAACGCGCCGCACGGTAGCGCGACCTTTTCGCAGTCGATGACCATGGCTCGTATTCATCAGTACCTATCGATGGCGATTCCGCTCTTATGGACCAGGCAGCAGGACACGGTCGGTGTGCTCGGACTAGCGCTGAACGCCTGCGATGAAGTCGACACGCATACACGCGACCGGGAGCAGATCAGCGAGCTTCTGACCTGCGCCCGAGAGCTCTGGTGGACGCTTCCCGAGCTGGAGCGCGAACTCGATCGTGTTCGCGTGAACAGGCTCACTTTCCGGCTCATTCACCTCGCCGACATCGTCGCGGTTACATCGGGTGCCTGAGCGAGAGCTATCGGGACCAGTCCACCGATCGGCGTTCTTCCTAACGGGAGTGATGGCGACCCGGCAAGAGCGTTAAGATCTTGTGCGCGTGAGCCGCCGACTCTCCCTACTCTTTCTCTTCGCGACAGCACTAGCGCTGATGACAACCGCCGCTTTCGCAAGTGCGACGAGCCACGGCGAGAAAGGCGGAACCCAAGCCAGCGGCCGCGTGGCTGCGATCGTTTCTTCGCACTCGGGCCCAACGAAGAGAGCGCTAGAGATCAAACGTTGTCCTCTGCCGGCACGCTTCAGGGCTGCCTTCGAGTTCGCGTCGAATAAGTCCGGAGTCCCGCTGTCTCTTCTCGCTGCCGTTGCGCAGGAGGAGTCGAACTTCCAACCGAACGCCGTCTCTCATGCGGGCGCACTCGGTCTTCTACAGGTGCTCCCATCGACCGCTCGGGAGCTTTCAATCGATCTCAACAGTCCGAGCGCGAACGTTCTTGCCGGCGCTCGCTACCTACGGCGCATGCTCGACCGCTTCGACTCGCCGGAGCTTGCGCTTGCCGCCTACAACGCAGGCCCGACCGCGGTGGAGAGGGCAGGCGGTCCACCGTCGGAAGAGACGCGGACTTACGTCGACGAGGTAGTTCAACGCTGGCAGAAGCTCGTGGGCTGCTCGTAGGACGCCGGACACCGGTCGCGAATCGTACGGAGCCGGGTGTTGTCGGACAATTCCGCGTGGCAACAAAAGTCCGCATATAGGGAAACGGATGATCTACCGATGAAAATCTCCAGCGTGCGATCGACTCACTCCAAGGCTCAACCACAGCTCGCACTCGCCCTTGTCTCCGCGCTGGAGAGCGGAGCGGCGGCGACCGTGTTCGCAACGGCCCGCCTGCGGCGCCAGCTCAGCCAGGAAGAAGTGGCACATCGCTCGGGAATCACGGCCGAGCAGGTGAGCTGGCTCGAGGAAGGGCGCGTCTATGCTTTTCGTAGCCCCGAAGACGCTCTAGCGGCCACTCTTCTCCTGGCGAGCGGACTCGAGATCGATAACCACGAGGCGCGCGAGCTCACCGGCTTGCCCGTTCTTCCGCGACCCATTCAGCGCAATCCGCGCGGCCGCTTGGCCGCCGCCGCGGCACTGGTAATCGCCGGCATCGTGGCTGCCGTCATGCTCGGCTACACACTGCGTGGGTCGGCAACGCACATTCTCCCTTCGAGTAGCACAGATATTTCTCTTCCGGCTCCGTGGAAAGTCAAAGTTGTCGTTGAGAACGGGGGCGGCGACATCAACTACACGCGGCGGGTTGCATCGCGTGTCGCCTCGCTCGGCTATCAGATCGCAGACGTCAAGCGTGCGAGCCGCTTCAACTACAGGCACACGACGATCTTCTATTCGAGCATCGGAAAAGGAAGAGCGGTAGGCAAGCGCCTCGCGAGCCAGCTAAGAGCTGATCTTCTGCCGCTTCCCAACGGTGAGAACCAGCTTCACTTGCTCGTCATCGTCGGACCGGCAACTCTGGCGCTGGGCTAACTACGCGTGGTCGTCCGGATGAGCAGCTGTCCTGAGCGCAACGAGCTTGACTCTGAGTTCCGGGCTCATCGACTCACCGGCCAACGCCTGCCGTAGGTATTCGCGGAACGCCCGCTCAAAGCGGTACTGTCGTCGACAGTAGCCGCACGTGTCGAGATGGATTTCGGCCTCGCCCGCCTCGGTCTTGTCCAGCTCCCCATCCAGGTACAGCTGGAGCAGCCGTTCGCACTTGGTGCAAGGGGTCTCGCTCATGTTCCTCCCCCCAGCGAGCTCGCAAGAGACTGCCGGAGTAGCCGACGCGCGCGGTGCAACCTCGACATCACCGTTCCGATCGGAATCGAGAGGATCTGAGCAGTCTCCTGATAGCTGAACTCACTCAGGTCGACAAGCACCAGCACGTCGCGGAAGTCGTGAGGTAGCGCCGTTAGCGCATCGACGATGTCGGATTGAGACAGCCGATGCAGTAGCCGCTCTTCGTCTTCGGCCGAGCCGGGACCGGCCACCTCCTCCAGGCGGTCGTAGAGGGAGTAGTCGCCGTCCTCGAGCGATCGCGCCGACGGTTGGCGCTGTTTCTGCCGACCTCGATCGATGTTGATGTTAGTGAGGATGCGAAGTAGCCAGGCGCGCATGTTCGTGCCCGGTGTGTAGGAGCGCCAGCTACGAAAAGCCCGCGCGTAGGTTTCTTGCATCAACTCTTCGGCCTCTTCTTTCGAGCCGGCGAGGTGGCGTGCGACTTGGTAGACCTGATCCGCATACGTGAGCGCCTCTTCCTCGAATCGCACCCGGCCCAGCGCTTTCTCTGCGAGCCCGCGTCCCGCTCTATCCGGCGCCTGCCCGCTCATCGCAACCGTTCCAGTTGCGGCCAACTCCTTTGCCAACGCTGAGCCATGGCTACGTATTCCCGTCCGGATGCCGGAGCAGTCACCGCGCCACTCGAGTTCGAAGTTGAGCCATCAGCGGTCTCGGATGCCGTGCACCGGGCGGCCTGCCGCTTCCCAGGCGTAGTAGGAAGCGCTGGGTCCGAATGAGGGTTGGAACTCGGTAACGCGCGGATTCCGCTCGACTTCCTTGGCGCGCTGAGCGTGGCGGAGAAGATTGGGGTCGTCCTTTTCCTGCCAGACGAGGATCAGATGAGCGGCTGTCATGAACTCGGCGACGAAAGAGCAGCTGGGCGCAGGGCAGGGGAAAGGATTGGTGGCCACGCAGAACCAGCCCGAGTGATCGTCGCCGCCTTCGTCGGTCCAGAGTTCTTCCTCTTCGCTTGGCTGATCGGAGAGGATCGTAATGGGTGCTGGACGAAGAGGCTCAAGTTCCATGGCGGGAAAACGCGCTTATAGTGCGGTTAGAACGGCTCGTGTGGGAGCGCCGTCGGCGCCGACGATGCGAAGGGGAAGGCAGATCAGCCGGTAGCGACCCGCCTCGATACCGCGCAGGTCGAGACCTTCTAGAAGTACGACACCGTGCGAGAGCAGTTCGCGGTGCGTATCGAGCTCGCCGACCGAGAGGTAGTCGATACCGACGAGCCGAGCGCCTCGCTCGACGAGGAGCGATGCGGCTTGGGGCGAGATCCCTACAAAGTCGCTTCTGAAGCCCACCTCATCCCAGAGCTCGGAGCTCCGCGTGGCGAACAGGACACGCTCACAGCCCTCACTCAGCTCGCGCTCGACGAGCTCAGCGTCGATTTCCTCGGCGACGTTACGCGCATCGACGACGAGCACGGGACCGATCAAGGCTTCGAGGGGAAGACTCTCGACCGAGGCGGCACCATCGATGAGGTGCGAGGGCGCGTCGATGTGAGTGCCGGTATGAACGCCGAGGGCGAGCCGACTCAGGTTGAAGCCATCGCCCGCTTCGATCGAGCTCACTCGCTCGATCACGGGAACCGGCTCGCTTCCCCAGGTGGCCGTGCTCGGGCTCAGCACAACACTTACGTCGATGACCTCGGCCATACGTCTATGATCGCCGCTCGGCGTCCCTTGTGTCGAACCGAACGGGAGTGTGGCGGGCAAGAGCCCCCTCCGCTCGGTCTACACACACGACGCGGCCGCCCCGCGGCGCCAGCAACCGCAGGGCTGCTCTCCGCACTATCGGTGCGCCTTCAAGCTCCGCGATCACTGACATCCACGGCTCGACCCTCTCGATCACGCATCTCTACCGCAATGGGCTCTAGGGACGATTGCCGAGCGTCACGGTGATGGTCATCTCCTTGTTACCGCGGTAGATCGCGAGCGAGATCTTGTCGCCCGGTTTGTGCCCTGCGATGATGTCCTCGAGCTTCCCGATAGAGCCGCCGACGTTTGTTCCGTCCGCGCCCACGATGATGTCTCCGCCGAGTTTGTAGCCATTTCCGGAAACGGTCACTTCCCGCGACCCGGCCTTGATCCCGGCCTTGGCCGCACCGGATCCCCGAGCCACGCTGGCGACCAGCAAGCCTTCCTTTACAGGGAGCCTAAAGTGGCTCGCGACATCGGATGTGATCGGATCGAGCGTAACGCCGAGGAATGCATGTGTGGCTCGCCCGTAACTGATGATCTGGGCGACGACCTGCTTCACGGTGTTCGACTGGAT
>PMXT01000193.1 GCA_003170995.1 Actinomycetota bacterium
GGCGAACGCCAAGGTCGTCAGCGAGCTCGTGCGCTCGAAGCTGAACGCCTGAGCGCCGGCTAGAACTTGACGAGGCGGCGGCGGTTCTTCCCGTTGCGGTCGATCACGTAGAGGCCGTCGCCGTCGCCGGTGCCGGTAACCGAGAAGGCGATCCGCTTTCCATCCGGCGCCCAGGCGACGTCGATCGTCGCGTCGTCCGAATCGTTTACTTGTGCGATTACCTTACGAGTCCGAGTGCCGGTTTGGGAAACGCCGTTCTCACCTGACGCCACCTCTACTCCGTTCCACCCAAAAGCGATCGAGCGGCCGTCTGGCGACCAGCTCACTTTGGGCGGACACCAATAATCGGGGTCGAACGATTCGTTCACGAATCGAAACATCCTGCGGCCAGAAAGATCGCTCACATAGATACCATCCGAGCAGCCAAAAGCCAGTTTCTGACCGCCGGGAGACCAAGCTGGTGTTCCGGGGCTGCACGAGTCACCGACGATTTTCTCAGTTCGCGCTGCGTTACGTGGCATCACGTAGAGCGTCGACTCATAGGGGTCGATTCCATTCGAGAAGGGCTCCGGGGAAGGAGCTTGTCCGTGTGTGAAGGCGATCTCCTTTCCGTTCGGCGACCAGGAAGCCCCCATATCGTCGTCGTCGTCCGATCGCAGCAGCCGTGACTCGCCTCCCCGTACGGGGACGACCGAAACGCCGTCACTCGACCGGTAGAGGATCGTGCGTCCGTCGGGCGACCAGTCCGGCAGCACGCCGTACCCGTTCGAGACTGTTCGCAGCCGACCACTCTTGACTGAGACAACGGTGATCTGAGTGCCGCACTCGCGGTTCTTGGCAAACGCGATCTTCTTCCCGTCGGGCGACCAGGTTGGCGAGCCTTGTTCTCCGGTCGGGCACTTGATCGCGTGAGCCACTCGCTGCGGCACTCTGTCCAGCAGTGCCAGAGCGGTGATCCCACCGGCGAGCGCCAGGGCGACAGCGACCGCGATCAGCTTCTCGCGCCATGTCATCGGGGGTAGGGATGGAAGACTCGTCGTCGGACTGGCGGCGGCGACTGGATCGTGCCAATCCTTGCCGGTCTTGATCGCCTCGCGCCGGCTCAGGTAACCAACGTTCTGCCGCGCCGCATAGATCAGGCGGCGGCGCGCCGACTCGTGACGCGGTTTTGCGGACGGTATTCGCTGTGTCAGATCGATCAGTGCCTCGAGCCCGTCGAGGTCGCCGCGGGTGAGCAGCTTGCGCCTTGCCTTCTCGAGGCGGCGCAGGGCACGACCGGTCTTGTGGCGCTCGATCTCGGCGCGGGCGGGCGCGAGGATCTGCTCGGCCGAGAAACTGCCGTAGGGCGAGAACGGGCCGCTCGGAGGGGGAGAGACGGGCGCATCCTCAGGCTTCGAGATGGCCTGCGGAATCGCGCCTGGAGATAGAGGCTGGATATCCCGCTCGATCGCTATGAGCAGGCGCTCGCGAGCCTTGGTATCTACCGGAGCGAGCGTGCGAACCCCGTGTGCCAGATCGAGCAGCTCGCGTAGTCCGTCCGAGTCGCCGGCGGCGAGTAGCTCGCTACGCGCCCTTTCCATCTCCCTGAGGGCCGCACGCGGTCTTCCTCGCGCCAGCTCGGCTCGAGAAGGGCTGAGGATCTCTTCGGAGGAACGTGGCATGGCGGCCTCGGCGAGAGTTTGTCACGATCAAGCGCCGCGTGTCCGCGCCTAGTCGGGGCTGTGCCAGGCGGCGGTCACCGGCGCTATTGTTAGCGCATGAGATTCTTGCGCCTCTTCTTCAGAGTGCTGTTCAGGAATATGACGGGCCGGGGGCCGACGGGCCCCGCCGAGTGGTAAACGGCGTTCCGCGGCGAAGAGCGCTCGCGAAGAGCTCTGGTTCGAGACTGTTCATCGCAGTCGTTTCCTGCCAAGATGAGACTCGTGCGTCTCGAGCAGGCAAAGGCCATCGTCGATCACGCCGTCTCCCATTCTCCGGGCCCGATGACGGTCTACGTTGCGGACGACCACGGCGAGTTGGTCGCCGCGGCGACGATGGACGGTGCGTCCCACGACACGAGGCTGAACGCAGAACGCAAGGCGTATACCGCGGCGCGTAGCGACGCTCCCTCGACGGCGGCTCTCGCCGATCGTGTTCGCGACGATCCTGTCGAGCTGGCGAGCTGTGATCCGTTCTTCAGTTTCTTCCGCGGCGGTGTGGCGGTCTTCGAGGGAGAGCATAGGGTTGGAGCGGTAGGCGTCAGCGGCCTCCCGGGCGCCGAGGACGATGCGCTTGCGCGGTCAGCGATCGAGGCCGCCGGCCTGATCTGCCACTAACCGGCTGGCGGGCTAGGCTGACGATCGTGAAACACGCTCGCGAAGAGCTCTGGTTCGAGACGTCTCAGCGGCGCGACTACATCAACATCACCGACCGCGTCCAGGACTTCGTCGGCCGCTCAGGTATCGAAGAGGGACTCTGCCTGGTCAATCCGATGCACATCACCGCGGCGGTCTACGTCAACGACGACGAGCCCGGCTTGATCGAGGACATCGACGACCTGCTCGAGCGGCTCGCCCCGCACGAGCCCGTCTCGGGCTACCGCCACAACGTCGGCGAGGACAACGCCGACGCTCATCTCAAGCGCCAGCTGATGGCGCACCAGGTCGTGCTGGCGATCACCGCTGGCCGCCTCGACCTGGGCCCCTGGGAGCAGGTCTTCTATGCCGAGTTCGACGGGCGCCGGCGCAAGCGCGTGCTGCTCAAGGCGATCGGCGAGTAGCGGCCGCCGTGGAAGAGGCCGCAAACCCTTCGTAGGAGCTGGCAGAGAGGGTTCTGTTTCCCCGCACACCTGTGCGTACTTTGCCGTTGAGTTGAGTCCTCGGCGAGGACCAACCGGCATCACGGGCGGGCGGCCTCGTCGGTCGCGATGTCGCCGTAAACAGGCTAATTAGCAGGCAGAACGTATAACTCCGCGCCATCTCGCCGGTACCGAGAAGGACGTCTGCCGTGCAACTTCTGACCCACGCTGACCAGTGAGCCGTCGAAATCGTGGGCTACGGTTTTTGTCCTATGCCAGAGAAGAAATACATGATGACGCCCGGCCCGACCCCTGTACCGCCCGAGGTACTGCTGGCGATGGCCGAGCCAATCATCCACCACCGTGGCGCGGACTTCCGCCGAGCTTTCGTTGAGTGCAGCGATCGACTCAAAGAGGTCTTCAAGACCAAGAACGACGTGATCATGTTCGCCGCTTCGGGCACCGGCGGCATGGATTCGGCGGTTTCCAACATCAACGCCCCGGGCGATCGTGTGATCGTCCACTCGGCCGGTAACTTCGGCGAGCGTTGGGCGAAGATCGCCACCACCTACGGGCTCGACGTCTGCCACATCAAGGAGGAGTGGGGAGCAACTCCCGATCCCGCCAAGCTGGCTGACGAGCTGAAGAAAGCCCCTGCCAAAGTCGTCTACCTAACCCATTCCGAAACATCGACCGGTGTCGTGGCCGACATTCAAGCGCTGGCTGCGGTCGCCAAGGAGCACGGTGCTCTCGTCGTAGTTGACTGCATCTCGAGCCTGGGAGCCATCCCGGTCGAGACCGATGCCTGGAGCCTGGACGTAGTGGTCGCCGGCTCTCAGAAGGCGCTCATGCTTCCGCCGGGTTTGGCGGCGGTCTCGATCTCGGACGCGGCGAAGGCTGCGAGCGAAGAGCCCGGGCGCTGCCCGAGCTTCTTCCTCAACTGGCCGGCCGCTCTCAAGGCGCTCGGCAACGAGACAACCGCCTTCACACCCGCGGTCACGCTCGTGCTCGGCATGAACGTAGCCCTTGGGATGATCCTGGACGAGGGCCTCGAGAAGCGTTTCGAGAACCACGCGAAGCTCGGTCGAGCCTGTCGCGCCGGTATCAAGGCGATGGGCCTCGAGCTGTTCTCACCGGACGAGGATCGCTCGGCGGTAGTCACAGCGGCGAAGGCGCCGGAAGGTATCGACGGACAGAAGATCGTCGGCACCATGCGTGACAAGTACGCCGTCCAGATCGTCGGTGGCCAGGGCGTTCTCAAGGGCCACATCATCCGGATCGGCCACATCGGTTACTACGACATATTCGACATCCTCACGGCCCTCTCGGCACTCGAGCTGGTGCTCGCCGACATGGGCGTTGAAATCAACCGCGGCGCAGCCGTAACAAGCGCGCTCGCCGCTTTCGAGCAATAGAAAGAAGGGGAGGCGCGGTGAACGATCGAGCGAAAGTCCTGGTTAGGGAGAAGATCGCTGACGGCGGCATCGAGATGCTCAAGGAGAAATTCGATGTCGACGTCGACCTCGAAGGGGACCTGTCGGAGAAGATCGGCGCCTACGACGCGATCATCATTCGCTCGGCCACCAAGCTCACCGCCGACCTGATTGAAAAGGGAACACGCCTGCGCGTCATCGGACGCGCAGGCGTGGGAGTTGACAACGTCGACGTCGCGGCAGCGACTCGCAAGGGAATCATCGTCGCCAACGCCCCGGATGCGAACACGGTCTCCACGGCCGAGCACACNNAAGTGGAAGGGCGTCGAGCTGGCCGGCAAGACGATTGGCGTGATCGGGCTCGGCAAGATCGGTCAGCAGGTCGCTCGCAAGGCCGCCGGTCTCGGGATGCGTGTCATCGCCTTCGACCCCGTCGTCGCCAAGGAGCGCTTCCGCGAGCTCGGCGTCGAGCGGATGGAGACGGTCGACGATCTCTACGCCGAGGCCGAGTTCATCACGCTGCACGCGCCCCGCAACGCCGAGACGACCGGCATGATCAACAAGGAAGCTTTCGCCAAGATGCGCGACGGCGTGCGCATCATCAACGCCGCCCGTGGCGCGCTGATCGTCGACGACGATCTGATCGAGGCGGTCAAGTCGGGCAAGGTGGCCGGCGCGGCGCTCGACGTCTACGCGCAGGAGCCCTATACCGGCCCGCTCACCGAGTACCCCGCGATTGTGGTCACACCGCATCTCGCGGCCTCGACGGGCGAGGCGCAGGACCGGGCCGGAACCGATGTCGCCGAGCAGGTCGCCGCGGCGCTCGAGGGCGGTCTCGTCACCAACGCCGTCAACATCCCGTCGCTGCGCGCGGAAGACCTCGACATCCTTGGGCCCTATCTGCCGCTCGCGACCAAGCTCGGGCGTCTGGCGATGGAGCTCGCCGGTGGTCGCGCCGACAAGATCGAGGTTTCGTACTTCGGCTCGATGGCGAGCTACGACACGCGCTTGCTGACTCTCGCCGTCCTGAACGGTGCCTTCGAGCAGCGTGAGGAGGGGCCTGTCAACTGGGTCAACGCGCGCGTCATCGCCGACGATCGCGGTATCCAGGTGAGTGAGGAGTCCAAGCCACGCTCGCGCGATTTCACCAACCTGCTCCGCGTCCGCGTCTCCGGCGACGGAAGCGAGGTCGCCGTCAGCGGAACCACGATCGGCACCGACCACCGGCTCTGGCTGGTTTCGGCACTCGGATACGAGCTCGAAATCGAGCTCTCGCCGTTGATGGCGTTCGTCCGTTACGAGGATGTGCCCGGTCAGATCGGTCAGATCGGAGCTCTCTTCGGCGAAGCCGGCGTCAACATCGCCAACATGGCCGTCTCACGGACGCGTCAGGGCGGGACGGCGCTGATGGCCTTGTCGATCGACGCAGCGGCCCAGCTGACTCTGATCGAGAGCGTCGAGAAAGCAGGTTTCACGGACGCCCGCTTCATCGATCTCGGTTAGCGAGCCGCTTTTTCCACTGCCCGACCAGAGCCTTTCGAGCGAATGGCTGTGGAAGCTCGGCGGAGCGAAGTCGAAGCCGAGATAGAGACGAACGAAACGAGCACGGCGACGGCCGAAGAGACTGCCGCCGTGCTCTTCGTTTCACCCGGACCGATTCTCACGACGCCGATTTTCGAGCCGGCAGTTCTGGTCGAAGACAAGCTTTTGGACGTGATCCTCGCGGACGGCTAACCTCTCGTTCACTGAAAGGAGAAAGATGGCTGACTTGCACGCGACCGAGAAGATCTGGATGAACGGCGAATTCGTGGACTGGAAAGATGCAACCGTCCACGTCGGTGTTCACGGCCTGCACTATGGTTCCGGGGTTTTCGAGGGTATTCGTGCTTACGAGACACCCAAGGGCACCGCCATCTTTCGCCTCGACGATCACCTTCAGCGCCTGCACGACTCGGCGCGCCTGATCAGGATGACGATCCCGTACTCGGTCGCCGAGCTGAGCAAGGCGTCGCTCGAGCTCGTCGCCGTCAACCGTGTGCCTTCGTGTTACGTACGCCCGATCGCTTTTTACGGCTACGGCTCGCTCGGCGTGCCGCCGCGTGACAACCCCGTCTACGTGGCCATCATGTGTTGGCCCTGGGGCGCCTACCTCGGCGAGGAGGGGATGACGCGAGGAGTGCGAGTAAAGATCTCCTCCTGGGTGCGCATGCCCTCGAATGTCGTGCCGCACACCTCAAAGGCTTGTGGGCTCTACCTGAACTCGATGCTGGCCGTGC
Organism: Actinomycetota bacterium; assembly: GCA_003170995.1. Classification (GTDB taxonomy): domain Bacteria; phylum Actinomycetota; class Thermoleophilia; order Gaiellales; family Gaiellaceae; genus Fen-549. The sequence continues at coordinate 6,486 of PMXT01000193.1, forward strand.
AGGACGCTGCGCTCGGCGGCTACGACGAGGCGATACTTCTCACCGAGAAGGGATACGTCGCCGACTGCTCGGGCGAGAACGTGTTCGTGGTCAAAGACGGCGTTATCTATACACCGCCGCTCGAGACCGGCATTCTGCACGGGATAACGCGCCAATCGCTGATCGAGGTCGCCGGTTCGCTCGGCTACGAGGTGAAGCGCGAAAACCTAGTGCGCTCCGACCTCTACCTGGCCGATGAGATGTTCATGACCGGCACCGCAGCCGAAGTGACGCCGGTGCGCGAGATCGACGACTACTTGATCGGCGATCCAGGCCCGGTGACGCTCGCTCTCCAGCGTGCCTATCTCGACATCGTTCAGGGACGTGACGAGCGCTGGGAGCATTGGCTGGAATACGTCACGCCGGTGCCCGCGGAAGCATGAGCCGCGGCCAAGCGCCGATTCCTCTCTCGCTGCCCTATATCGACGGGCGCGAGCAGGAGCTCGTGAGCGAGGTGCTCGCCTCGGGCAGGCTGTCGCTCGGGCCTACGGGCCAGCGCTTCGAGCGGATGCTCGCCGAGCGGGTGGGCGCGCGCTTCGCGGTGGCCGTATCGAGCGGCACAGCCGGTCTACATCTACTCGTTCGGAGCGCCGGCATCGGTCCTGGCGACGAGGTGATAACTACTCCGTTCTCGTTCGCCGCTTCGACCAACTGTTTCCTCTACGAGGGGGCAACTCCGGTCTTCGCGGATATCGACCCTGTCACCTGGGACATCGATCCGGCCGCTATCGAGGCGGCGATCACGCCCAGGACGAAGGCGATCGTGGCGGTCGACATCTTCGGTTATCCCTGCGAGCTCGATCCGATCAAGGAGCTGGCCGCCAGGCATGGGCTGACTGTGATCGACGATGCCTGCGAGGCGCTCGGGTCCGATTACAAGGGAAAGCCGGTGGGTGGGCACGGGGTACCCGCGGTCTTCGCCTTCTATCCCAACAAGCAGATGACCACCGGCGAAGGCGGAATCGTCGTAACCGACTCCGAAGAACAGGCGCGGCTGCTCAAGAGCCTCTCCAACCAAGGCCGCGGAGATGACGGCCCCTGGCTCGAGCACGTGCGCCTCGGCTACAACTATCGCCTCGACGACCTGAGCGCGGCTCTCGGTGTCGCTCAGCTCGAGAAGCTCGACCGTATTCTCGAGCTCCGCTCCCAGGTTGCCGAGCGCTACCGGTCGCTGCTCGCCGGAGTAGACGGCGTCGAACTCCCGACCGCCGACGACGCCGAGCACCTCCGCTCCTGGTTCGTTTTCGTGGTCCGGATGACCGCGGGGATCGACCGCGAGCGGGTGATCGACTACCTCACTGGGGAGCAGATCGCCACCAGCCGCTATCTGCCCTGCATCCACCTGCAGCCCTACATGCGCGAGCGCTTCGGCTTTGCGCCGGGGTTGTGCCCAAAGGCGGAAGGACTGAGCCGAAGCACCGTCGCCTTGCCGTTCTTCACCGCGCTGGAGCGTGAGGACCAAGAGCGCGTCGTCGCGACGCTTGAGGCCGCGATCGTGCAAGCACACACCTAGTCGCTTGCGATTCTGCGTCAGCCGAGCCGGAGCCGATGAATATCGGCGGATGTGCAACCGACCAACCACCCGCAGCTAGCAATCAGGGGCGCTTCCGCGTTAGAGTGACGCCGTGACAGATCGCGTCGTACGCATGGTGTTTCTTGGTTTTGGTAAATACGTTCGTGCCGACCGGATATACGCGCTAGAGCCGATTCTCGGCGAGGAGCGGGGTGGAGGCAAGCGCACTCTCGTCTGGGTCGAGGGAATCGCCGATCCGCTGGTTGCGTCGCGCACCGAGCGGACGGTTCTCCAAGACATGGGCGAGGACGCCTCGGCCCAAACGTCCATGCTGGAAGATGCGCTGGCGCTCGTCGAGCACCTGGCCGATGACTCCGAGCGTATCGGGCCGCTTCTGGCCCGCTCGATCAAGGCCGAGTCGGGCGTCGATCTCAGCGAGCTCGGCAAGAAGGCGCGCGAGCTGCTCGAGCAGACGACTCACGACGGCGACGATCAGAGTCTCTTCTAGTGAACGATCGAGCGGGCTTCGATGATTCCAGCCGGCGGCTCCCTACCTCTGCCGCGCGAGTACTTCGCTCGTAGCGCGCACGAGCTGGGACCGGAGTTGCTCGGCGCCACTCTCCTAGTCAACGGAGTCGGCGGGGTACTTGTCGAGCTGGAGATCTACGATCAGAGTGATCCGGCCAGCCACAGCTATCGAGGCCAGGCAGAGTGGAATGCCTCGATGTTCGGACCACCAGGCCATGCCTACGTCTACCGCTCCTATGGTGTTCACTGGTGCTTGAACATCGTCTGCTCTCAGCCGGGTGAAGCGAGCGCGCTGCTGGTCAGGGCACTGGAGCCCACTCACGGCATCGAGCAAATGATCGAGCGTCGCGGTAGTTCTGACCCGCGCAAGCTCTGCTCCGGGCCGGGGAAGGTCTGCCAAGCTCTCGCCGTCGGCGGCGACTACGACGGCTTGACGCTCGACGCCCCTCCTTTCGAAATACTCGAGCGCAAGCTCGAGCCAGAGATAGTCCGCTGCGAGCGTGTCGGGATCACGCGTGCCCGTGAGCGGCGCTGGCGTCTGTGTGTTGCCGGCTCGCCTTACCTCAGCCGTGGCCCAGGAAAAGCGTGACCATCATCCCCGGCTTGGCAGCGCCGCCTGCGCGCGGTTGTTGCGCAACGACGCGACCCGATCTGCCCTGAACGAAAGCGCCTGCTTGTAGCCGTAAACCGAGCGAATCCAGTTTTGCCCGCGCCTCAGCGATTGTCAGGCCGACAACGTCCGGTACGAGACCGTTCACAGGCTTGGCTAACACGATGATGACGTTGTCGTAAGAAGAGAGCGTGCCTTTCTTCGGGATCTGTTTGACGACGATACCCGGCCGTTGCAGCGGCCGAGCTGGTTGGTAGAGCACCTCGGCATTGAGTGGCTGAAGGGCGAGTCTCTCCTTTGCCTTGTCGAGCTTCATCCCGACTACATTCGGCACCTCGACCTCATTGGGCTTGCACGGCGCGATAGACGTCGGGCCCGATCCGCTGAAATAGATGAGTGGAAAACTGCCACGGCAGTTGCCGTTATCGAGCATCAGCTTGTTGTTGCGCCAGACAACTTGTTTCGAGACCGAGTAGGGGTAGGAAGGATTCGTGAAGTACTCCGGCCCCCATTGCTCGTTCGGGTCGGTTTTCTCGAGGTACGAGAAGGCGTGCTCCATGAAGGACTTCCAAATCAGCGCCGGATATGTTCCGCCCATTACCGGCTGGCCGTAGTAGAGATTATCCATGGGCACGAGCTTGTTCGGGTAGCCGACCCATACCGCAACGGCAAGCTGCGGCGTGTAGCCGACGAACCAAGCATCGCCGTAGTTTTCGGTCGTGCCCGTCTTCCCCGCGGCGACGCGACCCGGAAGTGCCGCTCGATGACCGGTTCCGTAGCTGACGACGTTCTCGAGCAGGGAGGTGACGATAGCCGCGTCGTTCGATGTCGTCGCCTGCATGGGAACTACGGTGTTGGCGTAGATGTGGTTGTTGTGCAGGTCGCGATAACCGAGAACGGCGCGTGGCTCGTTGTGGAGTATCTTGCCGTCGACACGCACACCTCCGTTTGCGAGGGTGGCGTAGGCTCGAGCCATCTCGAGCGGATTCACGAGGTTGGTGCCGAGACCGATTGACATATAGGTGTCGAGCGGACTCTGGATCCCGAGAGTCTTCGCGGCCGCGGCAACAGACTTCGGGCCGACGATCTGGGTGAGCTGAGCGAAGACGGTGTTGTCGGAGTAGGCAGTTGCTGTCTTCAGGTCGATTGGGCCGAGGTAGGAATCCTCACTGTTCGAGACCGACCAAAAGCGATCGCCGAGGGGTAGATACAGCGGCTTCGAGGTCAAGACCGAACTGGGCGAGATTCCCTGGGAGAGCGCGGCGGTCAAAACGAAGGGCTTGAAGGCCGACCCCGCTTGCCTTTGCGACTGCGTTGCCAGGTTGAACTGACTCGTCTTGAAATTCCGGCCGCCGACCATGGCCAGAACCTCGCCGTTGCGCGGGTCGATAGCGACCAGCGCGGTAGAGGGTCCGAGCGAGTTCGGCATAGATTGTTTGACGGTCTGCTCGGCGATCTTCTGCAAGCCAAGATTGATCGAGGTGGTTACTTCGAGCCCGCCCCCGTAGACCTTCGCAACGCCGAGATGACGAATGAGAAGGTCCTTGACATATTCGGTGAAGAAGGGGACGCGCTCCCAGCTAGTGGGGCTCTTGCCTTGGCTGGGCTGGGGAAGCGGCGCTCGTTTGGCGCGCCGGGCATCGGCGGCTGTGATGTCCTGTTGCTCCACCATCTTCTGAAGCACGAGCGCGCGCCTCGCTTTGGCCGCCTTCGGATTTCGGAATGGGTCGTAGAGGCCCGGGTCGCGCGGGATTCCAGCGAGAAGTGCCGCTTCGGGTAGCGTGAGTTCAGCTGCGCTGTGCCCGAAGTAGGTCTGGGCCGCTCGCTCTACGCCGTAGGAGCCGTTGCCGAAGTAGATCGTGTTCAGGTAAGCGGTCAGGATCCGATCTTTCGACCAGCGCTGCTCGAGCTGCCAGGCCAGTGCGGCTTCCCGTAGCTTGCGCGCGATCGTGCGCTGTTTTTGGTGGTAGCTGTTCTTGATGAACTGCTGCGTGATGGTTGAGCCGCCCTCGACGACCTTCCCTTGGGTGACGTCCGTCCAGGCGGCGCGCAACATTCCGCGCAGGTCGATTCCACGGTGCTCGAAGAAGCGCCGGTCCTCGATATCGACGATCGCGTGCTTCATCGTCCAGTTGATCTGATCGGGGCGGACGATCGTACGAGCCTCAGAACCACGCAAAACGGCCAGAACGGTACGGCCGTCGCTGGCGAGTATGCGTCCATCGAGCTCGATCTTCTCCTGCTGTCCTGGGTCGAGCTGGCCCAGACTGCTTCCGAGCGCCTGAACGAAGCCGAAGCAGAAGGCTACGAAAGCAAGCAGACAGAGCACACCGACGAACGAGAGCAGTCTCAGCTTCCGAATCCGCCGCTTTGGCTTGGGCGGCCGCTCCTTGCTCGAGCGGCCTCTGCGAGCGCGAAGCACGGAGCGGGAGTCTACCGAAGGGGGTCTTGCTCGCGCGTGTCTCAGGCGACGCCCGTAGAATCGTCTGCGATGTCCCGGCAAGGCGAGCTTTCGACGTTGACGAGGAACGCCGTTGAGGTACTGCCAGAAGGCGGGCTAGAGCGGAAGCTTGCGCTCAAGCGTCCGCTCAGGGTGAAGCTCGGCATCGATCCGACGGCACCGGACATTCACCTCGGCTTCACCGTCGTTCTCGACCGGCTGGCCGCGTTTCAGCGCGCCGGCCACACCGTTGTGCTCATCATCGGCGACTACACCGCTCGCATCGGCGATCCCAGCGGTCGCTCGAGCGAACGCCCCGTCCTGCCCGACGAGGTGCTCGATCTCAACGCGCAATTGTTCGCCGAGCAGGCCTTCCGCACTCTCGACCGCGAACGCACCGAGATTCGCTTCAACAGCGAGTGGCTCGGCAAGCTCAGCTTCGCCGAGGTTGTCAGGTTGACGCGCACGATCACCGTCGCGCGCTTGCTCGAGCGCGACGATTTCGAGAAGCGCTTCCGCGCCCAGGCCCCGATCTCGCTCTCCGAGCTTCTCTACCCGCCGATGCAGGCCTACGACTCGGTCGCCGTCGAAGCGGATATCGAGATCGGCGGTTCCGATCAACTCTTCAATCTGCTTGCCGGGCGCGAGGTGATGCCGCACTACGGCCTCGAGCCACAGGTTGTCATCACCTATCCGTTGCTCGTTGGTCTCGACGGGGCCGACAAGATGTCGAAGTCGAAAGGCAACTACGTTGGCGTCACCGAGGCGCCCGAGGAGCAGTTCGGCAAGGTGATGTCGATTCCCGACAGCGCGCTCGTGCAGTGGTGGGATCTGTTGATCGGCGAACCGCCCGTGAATGACGACCCCATGGAATCGAAACTCGAGCTAGGCCGCCGGATCGTCACGCGCTGGCACGGCGAGGAGGCTGCCGTCGCCGCGGAGGAGCACTTCACTCGCGTCGTACGGCAGAAGGAGGCGCCTGAGCATCTCGAGGAGACGGTTCTTCCTTCCGGTGACCCGCTCCATCTTCCCTCGCTTCTGGTCGAGTTCCTCGGCTGCGTCTCTACGAGCGAGGCTCGACGGATGATCACTCAGGGTGGTGTGAAGCTGAACGGCGAGGTTGTATACGAGCTCGATCTATCACGCAATCGCCTCGATGGCGCTCTCGTGCAGGCCGGTAAACGTCGTTTTGCCCGTTTTGTGGCTATTTGAAAAGTGCTAATTAGCAGGGCGTTTCATTGATGGCACGCTCTTGACAGCGTTCGCGACGGTGCTAACATTACGGAACCGCCGAAGGCGGGGGTTTAAGCTGCACGAACTCAAACCGGAGCCCAGTTAGCGCATCGGCTATACTAAGCCGAAGTTGGCTGTGGCCTCTGGCGCGAGTCGGAGGCTTTTTTACGGTCGCCAGTCGGCGGCGCGGTCTTTGAAAACTCAACAGCGTGCGTTTACGTCGAGACCTCTCGGCCGGGCTTATGCCTGGTCGCGAGGCTTAGATAACAAAACCGTCGACCCTCTTCGGAGGGGAGACACTTTGAGCTCTCAAGCTCGAAGGAGAATCAGTTTGCGTGGGCTTGCCCACGCGACCGATACTTCACGGAGAGTTTGATCCTGGCTCAGGACGAACGCTGGCGGCGCGCTTAACACATGCAAGTCGAGCGAGAACCTGGCCTTCGGGCCTGGGGAAAGCGGCGAACTGGTGAGTAACACGTGGGTAATCTGCCCTCGACACTGGGATAGCCCGGGGAAACCCGGATTAATACCGGATGGCCCGTCTGCTTTTAGGAGTGGACGGAAAAGGTAGCTTCGGCCTCCGGTCGAGGATGAGCCCGCGGCGGATTAGCTTGTTGGCGGGGTAACGGCCCACCAAGGC
>PMXT01000053.1 GCA_003170995.1 Actinomycetota bacterium
GGGCGCCGCTTCATCGCCGGCAATCAGGCGCTCGGAGTCGAGTACGACCTGCGCATGCGTATCTACTCCAAGCTCGTCCGGCTCTCCTTTTCCTTCTTCGACCGGCACCAGACCGGGCAGCTGCTCTCGCGCTCGACGGTCGACCTGACATTGGTTCGCTTCTTCCTCGGCTACGGGCTGATCTTCTTCGCCCAGCACGTGCTGACCGTGTTCGGCGTGGCGGCGGTGATGCTCTACCTCGACTGGCGGCTGGCGCTGGTGACGATCGCCGTGACGCCGTTGATCGTCGCCATCGCCTACCGCTACAGCCACATCTCCCACCCCGTGCTCCGCGACGTGCAGCAGAAGATGGCCGACGTCGCCACCTCGGCCGAGGAGAACATCACCGGCGTCCACGTGGTCAAGGCCTTCGCCCAGGAGGACGCCGAGGCCGAGCGCTTCGCGGAGCGGAACGAGCGCCTGTTTCGGCGCAGCATCCAGGCCAACCGCCAGCAGTCCTTCTACATCCCGCTGCTCGGCTTCATCCCCCTCTTCGCCCAGGCCGGCGTGCTCCTCTACGGTGGCTGGATGGTGATTCACGGCCAGCTCGCGCTGCAGTGGTTCGTCTCCTTCGCCTTCCTGCTCAACATGCTGATGTTTCCGCTGCGCCAGATCGGCAACTGGATCGGCCAGGCGCAGCGGGCAACCGCGTCGGGCGAGCGAATCTTCGAGATCGTGGACGAGCCCGAGGAGATCGCCGAGCGCCCCGGCGCGAGCGAGCTCCCGGCCGGGCCCGGCGAGATTCGCTTCGAGCAGGTGGGCTTCTCCTACGCGACCGGGCGAACGGTGCTGGAGAACGTTGACCTCGTTCTGGAGCCCGGGAAGACGGTCGCGCTGATCGGGCAGACCGGCTCGGGCAAGACGACGCTCGCCTCGCTCGTACCGCGCTTCTACGACGCGACTTCCGGGCGCGTGCTCGTGGACGGCGCCGACGTGCGCGATCTGAAGCTCTCGTCGCTCAGGCCGCAGGTCGGCGTGATCGCCCAGGATCCCTTCCTCTTCTCGGCCAGCGTGCGCGAGAACATCGCCTTCGGCCGCCCCGAGGCGAGCCTCGAGGAGGTCGAGAGCGCCGCCCGGTTGGCGCAGGCGCACGAGTTCATCGAGTGCCTTCCCGACGGCTACGAGACCGAGCTGGGCGAGCGCGGAGTCACGCTCTCGGGCGGGCAGCGCCAGCGCCTGGCGATCGCGCGGGCGCTCCTGACCAACCCGCGCATCCTGATTCTCGACGACGCCACCGCCTCGGTCGACGCCACCACCGAGGCGCAGATCCGTTCCGGGCTGGAGCAGGCCGTGCGCGGCCGCACCACGATCGTGATCGCGCACCGGCTCTCGACGATTGCCCTGGCCGACGAGATCGTGGTGCTAGAGCGCGGACGGATCGCCGCCCGCGGCAGTCACGAGGAGTTGCTCGGCACCTCCGAGATCTACCGCGAGATCTACGAGCACGGGCTGGTCGAGCAGGAGATGGCCGGACGATTGGAAGAACACGCGGGCGACGGCGACACAAATGGAAGGGCGCCGCAGTGAGAGTCTGGCAGCCCGGCCATCACCTGACGCGGATCGGCGACGAGAAGGTACAGGACTGGTCCTGGCGCCAGACGGCCAGGCGCCTGAGCGCGCTGGCGCGACTCGTTTCTCCCTACAAGGGCCGAGCGGCTCTTGCCGTGCTTTCGCTGCTGGCGGCCGCGGCGACCGGCCTCGCGCCTCCCTTCCTTGCCAAGATGGCGATCGACCGCGGCATCATGCGTGGCGACGCTCACCTGCTCGTGATCATCGTGATCGTCTTCCTCGCGATCGGCCTGGCGAACTGGGCGACCGGCTACGCCGAGAGCTACTACACCGGCTGGGTGGGCGAGCGCGTCCTCGCCGACCTGCGCCGCAAGCTCTTTGGCCACCTACAGCGGCTCTCGCTCGGTTTCTACGAGCGCAACCGCACCGGCGTCATCGTCAGCCGCATGACCAACGACATCGAGGCGCTCGATCAGCTCGTCACCGACGGCGTCTCGACCCTGATCCAGAACACGCTCATGCTCGCCGGCTCGGCCGTAATCCTGTTCCTGCTCGACTGGCGACTGGCGCTGGCGACCTTGACCGTGATGCCGCTGATGCTCGCCGCCACTACGGTCTTCCGCGTCTACTCGACTCGCGCCTACCGAGCCGTCAGGGAGCGGATCGGCAACGTAACCGGCACGCTCGCCGAGGACATCGGCGGCATGCGCGTCGTTCAGGCCTACACGCGCGAGCAAGAGCGGGTGCGCAACTTCGCCGAGCTCAACGAGAGCTACCGCGAGGCCAACTACCGCACCGTCGTCTGGAACGCGATCTACTTCCCCTTCGTCGACGTGCTCTCGGGTGCCGGCAGCGCGATCGTGCTCGGCTACGGCGGCTGGCTCGTCTTTCACGGACAGGTGACGATCGGCACGCTGGTTGCCTTCATCTACTACCTGTCGAACTTCTTCGACCCGATCCAGCAGCTCTCGCAGCTCTTTAACACCTTCATCGCGGCGACGGCGGCGCTGGACAAGATCATGGACGTGCTCGAGACCGAGCCCGACGTGGTCGACCGGCCGCTGGCGCACGAGCTGGATGGAGTGGCCGGGCATGTCCACTTCGACCATGTCCGCTTCCGCTACCGGCCCGATCTACCCGAGGTGCTGCACGACCTCGAGCTGGATGTGCAGCCGGGTATGACCGTGGCGCTCGTCGGCCACACCGGCGCCGGCAAGTCTACGATCGCCAAGCTGCTCGCCCGCTTCTACGACCCCAACGAGGGCCGGATCACGATCGACGGCTCAGACCTGCGCGACCTCAGGCAGCGCTCGCTCCGCTCGCGGCTCGGCATCGTCCCGCAGGAGGGCTTCCTGTTCGCCGGCACGGTGCGCGACAACATCGCCTTCGCCCGGCCGGACGCGACGGACAGGCAGATCGAGGCCGCCGCCGGCGCGGTCGGGGCGCTCGACTTCATCAAGAGGCTCGAGAACGGCTTCGAGACGCAGCTCGGAGAACGCGGAGCCAGGCTCTCGGTCGGGCAGCGCCAGCTCGTCGCCTTCGCCCGGGCGCTGGTTGCCGACCCGCGCATCCTGATCCTCGACGAGGCGACCTCGTCTGTGGACATCTCGACCGAGCGCACGATCGAGCGGGCGCTGCACGTGCTCCTGGCCCACCGCACCGCCTTCGTGATCGCCCATCGCCTCTCGACCATCCGAGGCGCCGACCTGATCGTGGTGCTCGAGCACGGCCGCGTCGTCGAGCAGGGAAAGCACGACGAGTTGCTCGCGCGCCGCGGCTTTTATACCTCGCTCTACACCGATCCCGCCGTCGCCACGAGTTAAACGCGCCTCAGGGGCGCCTTTCGCGACTCACAGCTCCATCCCGAAGGCCATAAGAGCCGATTTTAGTAGGGGTGTGCGTTCAAGAGGGTCAAGCCGTGGATGCCGGTGGTCCGAAGGCCGTGAAGGCGCACTGGTAGTGCGCCGAGCGGACTTCGGGCTGCCGGCGCCGCGGATCGGCCGCATTGGACGTGCACACCTACTGAAATAGGCTCTAAGGAGCCAGGGTGTCTCTTTGCTCCACGGTGCGCTCCTGCCCGCCGGGCGTGCTGTGCGTTTCCTCGCGGACGCTGCTTCTGCGCGAGCCGCCGGAAACCATCAGCGCGAGACCAACGACGAACGACACGATGCCCACGAGGAGCAGGATGACCCCGACCGTGTGGACGTTGAAGCCCTTCGCGCTGGCCGTAACGGCGAACTCCAATATGGCGCCCACAACCACCAGTACCACTCCGAACCCCAGCAGACCAGCACCTCTGTTCATGCCTATCCTCCCTAGTAAGAGCAGCCCATGCCTGCGACTGTCGTTTTTGTCATGCCCAGTTGGGAAACGATCTGAAACGGAGCGTGGGTATCGGCCGAGGCGATCGCTAGCCTCGACCTCGTGGCCGGAGCACTCTGGATCGACCTGCTCGACCCGAGCCGAGAAGAGCTCACGAAGGCGATGCCGCTCGACCTACATGATCGTGCGCTCAACCGCCTGCTCGCTCCCGCCCGGCACGAGGACGAGCCGCGGCCGACGCTGGAAGGCCACGAGGGCTACGTCTTCGGCATCTTCCTGATCGCGGTCGCGGTGCCTGACGAGGACCGGATCTTCTACCAGGAGGTCGATCTGGTGGCCACGGGCGAGCTCGTGATCACCGTGCGCAAGACGCCGCAGGACGGAGCTCCGTTCGACCCCGCGCCGATCCGCGACTCCTACGCGTCGGGGCCGACACGAGCCGGGATGCTCGTCTACACGCTCGTGGACGAAGTTGCCGAGCGCTATCTCTCGCTCATCGATGCGCTCGAGGATGAGATCGACGAGCTCGAGGAAGAGGTCGAGCGCGAGCTTCCGCAGGTGATTCGCGACCGCATCTCGGAGCTTCGTCACGACCTTCTGCGCGTTCGCCGCACGCTCGCGCCCACGCGCGACGCTGTTCGCCGCGTCCTCGACGGAAGGATCTCGATCGGAGGCAAGCGGCAGTTCCCGCGCGAGGTGGAGCTGCACTTCGCGGACGCCTACGACAAGCTCCTGCGTGCGAGCGAGGGTCTGGAGCTGGCGCGTGACCTGGTCGCCGGGGTGCGCGACTACCACCAGGCCAAGATCTCGAACGANNCACATCCCCGAGCTCCACTGGGGCTTCGGCTACTGGTGGGCCTGGGGCTGGATCGTGGCCACCACGATCGCCCAGGTCGTCTACTTCCGGCGCAAGCGCTGGATCTGACGCTGGGACTGCTGATGATCTCCGCGCGCGCGGAGAGCCGAAGCGTCGGGATTGTTCCAAGAGTGTCAGTACACCGCGTCCCGAGACCCGTTGGCCCGCCGGGAGAGATACACGGCACCGACTATCGGGAGCACGATCAGGGCGATAAGAGCCAGGATCATGACGACGCCCAACGTGGGCGAGATGTCAGGCGTGCAGTGAGTGATCGACCGCGCGGGATGGGTTCGCGTGGCTGGTAAGAACCCACGCTTGCACGTCTGGACCCCTGCAGCGAAAAGGATAAAAGCCGGTAATAGCCCGCCTGGCACCAGCAGAGTGCCGATCAACTTGTCGCGCGTCGTCCAGATTCTCGAGCCCCAAAGCAGCACGGCGCCGACGAACCAACCAATTATCAGCGCGAACCCACCGAAGAGCAGAAGAGAAACTGCTAGCCACTCGCGTATCCCCGCCCGAGCTGGCGCCTGTCCGGTGCTGGCCTCGGCGATGATCTGCTCGGGCTCACCCAGGCGCTCGAGCACGCTTCGCGCCTTGGCTTCACTAGCGCCGGCCGGAAGAGCCTCGCTCAGCTGCGACTCGATCTTTTCGATCAGCTCGTTGTGGCGAGCGCGGGGCAGGTTCGCGGCAGCTTTCTTCAAGCGCTTCAAGTAGTCGCGGGCAAGCGGATGGAGCGAGGAGTCGTTCATGCCGCGATCTCCGCTCGGGTCGCGCGCCGGCTCAGGTAGATCGAAGTGAGGATGGGAAGCATTACGAGAAGGATCGCCGCAATGATCACGAGCGTCACGTGCAGAGTCGAGTAGCTCGGGCAGTTCGATTCGCTGAAGCGCACGAGTTTCCCGGTCGCCGGGTTTCTCCTCGTGCCCGAGCCTCCACTACAGGTTCGGGTGCCCGCGGGGACTAAGAAGAGAAAGACGGCGGCGGCCAGCCCACCCGGCACCACGAGGGTCCCGATCAACTTGTCGCGCAATGTCCAGATTCTCGAGCTCCAGAGCAGCACGACGCCGACGAACCAGCCCAGAACCGGAACAATCACGCCGCCGATCAGAAGAAGCGGAATCGCCAGCCGTTCATTCACTCCCGCCCGAGCTGGCGCCTGTCCGGTGCTGGCCTCGGCGACGATCTCGGCGGGCTTGCCCAGGCGTTCGAGCACGTTCAGCGCCTCGGTTTCACCGGCTGCTGCTGGAAGCGCCTCGCTCAGATGCGCCTCTATCTCTTCGATCAACTCCTTGCGCCGGGCGCGAGGTAGGCTCGCGGCGGCTTTCTTCAATCGCTTCAAGTAGTCCTGGGCAAGCGGATGGAGTGAGGAGTCGTTCATGCGGCTTTCTCCTGGTTGAGGAAGTGATCGACGGCGTCGCGGAAGCTCGCCCACTCGCCGCTGAAGGCCTCCAGCACGGCGCGGCCGGAGGAGGTGAGGCGGTAGTAGCGCCGGGGCGGGCCCGAGGGGGACTCGCGCCAGCTCGTCTCGACCACGCCGGCGCGGCGGAGCCGGCTCAGGAGCGGGTAGAGCGTGCCTTCGCTGGTGACCATGCCCGGAACCTCGCTCAGCGTCCGCACCAGCTCGAAGCCGTAGCGCTCACCGCCCTGGAGCAGAGCCAGGACGCAGTACTCGATCACGCCGCGGCGAAGTTGCGAGAGTGTCCCTTGGTCTACAATGCACTACATAGTACCTTGCCGACGGAGCAAGTCAAGACACCGCGTAGAGCGCGACATCTTCGATGCCTCATTCGCTCAAGCGCCCGCTCGAGCGCAGGCAACCCCAACCTCCTCCCCACTGCGAGCCTAGCCCGAAAAAGCGCGCGCCTGTGAAACGCACCTGCGTTGGAATCGGAACAAGCACGAGCAACCTGGGCGGCGAAAGCGCTCAGCTCGGATCGAAGCGTCCTCTCACCTGCTCCGGCGCCGATACGATCCATTCATGCCTCTCTTCATCTGCCCCAACTGCAAGCAGCGCTCGGTCGATCTCGACGGGCTCGAGGGCTTATCGGACGAGCCGGTGGCCTGCCGCAGCTGCGGCTTCGGCTTCCTCTTCGAGCTGATGGAGGACTACTACCCGGGCCCGAACACGGGGCTGGTCACCTGCGACCAGGAAGGGCGCGTGATCGCCGCCGGGCGCGGCGTCTTCGAGCTGACCGGATTCGGCGAGGGCGACCTGCTCGGACTCGACGTGCGCGAAGGGCTGGGGCTGAAAACCGCCGGCGATCAGGATCCGGTGGCCCTCGCGCTCGAGTGGGGCGTGCGACGGCTCGGGGAAGCGATGACGATGAAGGCGCGGAGCGGAAGCGAGAAACCGGTCGTCTGCGACTTCTTCCCCGCCTACGACGACGATGGCGGACTGCTGGTGGCGCTTTCGCCGGCGAACGAGCCGTAGAAGCGCCCTAGAACGAACGTATCTCGACTCGGTGCGGTACGACACCGCGTTTCGCAGCCGTCCGTGGCGCCTGGCACGAAGTTGGCTTCGTGTGAAAAGGGAGCGTCGTCTTCTAGAACTATTCCTCGCCCTGCTGGATCTCTCGGGCACTTGACGACGGACATCGGCTTTGCGAGGCTGCCCGCAGGAGTCAGGCGCCAGTCGGCTGAGAACGCGAGCGGGAGGATTCGATGATCGTGGGGGGGTCGTTTTCCAGGCGTTGGGTCGTGGCGATTGCTCTTGTCTGCCTGGTGGGGGTAACCGCCGCAGTTCTGGCGATCGTCCTCTCTCCCGGCGGCGGCGGAAAGTCCGCTGTGTCGCCAGAGATGGAGCGCAGCTTAGTCATGAAGCTGGCGGCAATGAAGTCCAGAGCCGCCAGCGGCCCTCAGCAACGAAACGCGATGCTTCTGAGGCTGCAGCCGTTCGCCCGGGCGCTGCACGTCAAGCCGGCGCAACTCGAGCAGATGGTCGCACTAGAAGCGCTGGTGCTGAAGGCGAGGGAGGAGAAGGCACAGGCGAGCGAGCCGGCCATGCTCAATATCACACACACTCTGCCTCTGAGCATGAGCTCGACGCCGGCGCCCGCTTCGCGCGGACCGCTGGGCCAAGTCGAGGATGTGTCCTTCCTGAATCCGAAGCATGGATTCCTGGTCAGCTTCTCGAGCACAGAGCTCAACACGGGCACGGCCCTGATCGAGGCGTCGCGCGACGGCGGCGCGAATTGGGCGACCGTCTGGAGCAGAGCGCATACGCGGCTAAGCTGGATCGGCTTCGCCGACGCGCGCCACGGCTTCGCCACGGGAATCGCCAGTCCATCGGCATCGACGGAGCGGCCGCTTCTCCTCAGCAGCAGCGACGGCGGTCGCAGCTGGCGAGCGGTCACGCCAAGCCTGCCCGCCTCGCCACACGGTTCGTGGACAATGACCACGGCTCGCGGCTCCTGGCCGGGCGAGCTCCAGTTCTTGAGCGGCCGGGTCGGGTTCGCGGAGCCCAACCCGGACAACGTCTGGGACCTGAGCGGGCCGCCCATACTGCGCACCGGCGACGGTGGGCGACACTGGACGGTCGTGAGCACGCCGGGGGTCACCTTCACCGCCGTCGACTTCCTCGATAGCGAGCGTGGCTTTGCGACCGGCTTATTAAGGGGCCGCCGTGCCCGCTCCTGCGGAAGTGGTGTCTTCAGCACAGCCGACAGCGGCCGGCACTGGCGCCTCCTCTCAGGCAGTTGTCGCAGCTACCCTCTGGCGTCAATCGACGCGCTCAACGCCGGCTCGATCTTCGCCGGCGGCGGCCGGCCCTACGACTCCGGTGCCGAGTTCGAGGAACTGATCGGAACGAGCGACGGAGGCAAAAGCTGGCGATCGCTCTCGCGCGGGTCCGCCGGCAATCCGATCGTCACGCTGCGTTTCTTCGACACGCGACACGGCCTCGCCGCCAGCGGCGGCTGCCACGGCGGAGCGAACGGACCCTGTGGCGGCCAGGTGCTCGTCACCAGCGACGGCGGACGGAGCTGGAAGACCACAGCCGTCACGGCCGGACAGATCGACCTCGCAGGCACGAACGACGCCTGGGTTGCTCCACCGTGCCAGGATACGTGCGACGTCATCTTTCGCTCGCACGACCGGGGCAGGAGCTGGCAGCCGGTTGCCCGGCCAGAGAACGATGGCCTCGGCTCGGTGCAGGCGGTGGGGACGGCCTTGCTCCTGACTAGCTCGGCGGGAACGTTCCGGAGCACTGACGACGGGAAGACCTGGCGCCCGTTCACTGCGCCCACGCCTCCGGGCGCCGGCGTGGACACCGAGCAACCGGTCGTCGCTGTCCCTGGGCTTGTCGCTTCGCTGTCGGGAACGGCGAGGGTTTCCGTAAGCCGTGACGGCGGTCAGAGCTGGCACGCAACGGTTCTCCCGGTTTCCAAAGGCAACGGTCTCGCGGCCGTCGTCTTCGCCGACTCGCTGCACGGACTGGCCGCCGAAGAAGGATCCAACTGCCTCTTCACCGGTGAGCTGGACGCCTCGCGCCTGTTTGCAACCTCGGACGGTGGAAAGTCATGGCAAACACTCCCGACTCCCAACTTGGAGATCGAACAACTCGCGGCCGTGCCCGGTCTCTTCGTTGCGATCGGCGGCGGAGCGGTGTGCGGGCAGCCCCTGATTGGGATCAGCCGCGACGGGGGCCGCAGCTGGACTCTTCGCTCGCTCCCCAAGAACGCTTCCTGCTCGCCACGCGTGGCAGCGCCGGAGACCGTCTGGCTCTCCTGCGGCGATTACCTGCTCACGAGCTCGGACGGCGGTTCCTCCTGGAACAGGCTCGTCAAGAGGCATCTCAGCCTCACGAGCGCCGTACCGACCCCCGGCAACGCGGGCTGGCTCGTGAGGCAGGTTTGGGGAGCGGGCGACAGCTCGATTGCGACGCTCTGGCGCTCCGGTGACGGCGGTCGAACATGGGTCGAGCACTGGCCGGCGCTACCTATCGTCGGTACGTCTGATAAGCGTTGACTACAGGAGCTATCTAGACCCGGCTCGACGGGCACAAGTCCGCCACGACGCAGCGCTCGCAGACCGGGCGCCTAGCGTCGCAAACGCGCCGTCCGTGCCAGATCAAGAGGTGCGGGAAGAGGCGCCAGCGCTCGCGCGGAACGAGCTTCACCAGATCGCGCTCGATCTTGACCGGGTCCTGCTCGCGGCTCAGGGCGAACCGTTGCGCCAGGCGGCGAACGTGGGTGTCGACGACGATGCCCTGCGCCTCGCCCAGCTCGGCCGCGACGACGTTGGCCGTCTTGCGCGCGACCCCGGGCAGGCGAACGAGCTCGGCGATCGTGCTCGGCACGCGTCCCTTGTACTCCTCGACCAACATCCGCATCGAGCCCTGTAGCGAGCGCGCCTTCTGGCGATAGAAGCCGGCCGCGTAGACGTCTTGCTCCAGCTCCTGAACGGGGACGGCAAGGTAGTCCTCGGGGCGCCGGTACTTACGGAAGAGGCGCTCCGTCACCCGGTTGACATTCACGTCGGTGGTCTGAGCCGAGAGCATGACGGCGACGAGCAGCTCGACCTCGTTCTCGAAGCGGAGCGCGATCTTCGCGTCGGGGTGCTCGGCCGAGAGCCGCTCGATCAGGGGGCCGATCCGCCTCTTTGCGGGCGCCGGCCGGCGCTTGACCTCGAGCGTGTAGTCGCGTGGCATTCCGCTAGCTCCCAACAGAAGAAGCGGCGGCTAGCCTCGGCGGTGCGCCGGGCAAGTCCATCCCAGCGCAGACGACTCCGTTCGCCGGGCAGTCCGAGCAGGCAAACGTGCTTGGGATCGGGGGGAATTCGCCGCCGGCGACCTGTTCGATCACGGCACCGAGCTCGCGCTCCAACTCGGCTGCGTCCCCGGCGCCGTAGCTGGCGCTGACGACCGCGTCGGGCCGCTCGAGGAAGGCGTAGGCAACCTCCACCTCCTCGTAGCCGGCGCGCAGGCAGGCAAGCGCGTAGACCAGCCGCTGCATGCGGTACTCGCTCTCGACGATCTGCGCCGGCTCCCGATCGATTCGGTTCGTCTTGTAGTCGAGCACGAAGGCCTTCCCGTCAGCGAAGGAGACGACATCGAGGAAGCCGTTCACAAGCGCCTCGCCATGCTCGAAGACGAAGTTGAGCTCGGTCGCAAGTTGGGGTAGCTTGGCCACTCTCTGTGCCAGCTCGGAGTCGCAGTAGTTCGAGACCAGGCGCGCGATTCGCTCCAGGTCTTCGTCGCTCGCCGCAGGGTGGCGCAAGCGCACGCTCTGCTCGAGCTCGGCGAGAGCCGGCGTTTTCGGCGCGGTCAGATCGATCGCTTCGAGCAGCTCGTGCACGGCGCTGCCAAGCTCGGTGGCCACCAGCCCGGCGACCCCTGCATCAATAGGGCGCTGCGGTAGTGGCTTCAGGCCACAGACGCGCTCGGCGAAGTAGCGGTAGGGGCAGCTCTTGAACAGCCTGAGCGAGCTGTAGGAAAGCCGACGCGGCCGGTATAGGGACGGCGAAGCGATCGGCTCGAGCGGCTCGAGCGTGGCGGCAGACTCCGAAGCCGGCGCCAGGCCCTGCCCGAAGAGCGAGAGCTGAGCAACGGAACTGCTCTCTTCAGCACCGGCGACCTGCTCGGACCGCTCGGCCTGAGGCTCGAAGCGATCGACACGCAGGAGCACGCTCGACTCGCCACAGGCGATCTCCCCGAGCTTTTCTCCGGCCTGCTCCAGCACGTCCGTGCCTAGCCGCTCGAGGATCCATCCGATCGGCGTCTCGCTATCGGCGGCGCTCTCTTGGTCGATCGCTCCGGAAACGATCAGGCGCTCGATCGCGCGCGTCATCGCCACGTAGTAGAGGCGCCGGCGCTCGGCCTCCTCCCGGGCGACGTCTAGCTCGCGCACCTGCTCGTAGCCGAGCACGGGACGACGCTTACCGCCGCTCGGGTCGGCGACCCGAAAGCCGAGCTGCCCGGCGGACGGGCAGAGGATCTCATCGGACGAGGGGCGAGGTTTCGCGCGGCCGGCGTCGGCAACGACCACCACCTTGAACTCCAGCCCCTTGGCGGCGTGGATGGTGAGCAGCCGCACCGAGTCGGAGCCCTCCTCCTCGGCCGGCGCCTCCTGAGCCGAGGCCCCAGCGGCGCCGAGGTCGGTGACGAAGCGGACGAAGCCCTCGATGTCGGGCCCGCGCAGCTCCTCGAAGGAACGGGCCATCCGCGCCAGCTTGCGCACGTTGGCGTAGCGTTGGCGCCCGTCCCACTGCGCCAGCAGCGCCAGGTCGTAGTCGTGCTCGCAGACGATCTGCTCGCAGAGCTGCTCGAGCGAGAGCACCTCCGCCGCGGCGGCCAGGCGCTCGTAGCGCTGGTGGAAGGCACGCATCAGGCGCTCGTCGCCGGCCGAGAGCCCCGGTGGCAGGCTGCGCTCGAGCCCACAGAAGAGCGGACGCTTGGGCGCGGCGCGCCTGAGCAGGAAGAGCGCGTCATTCGAGACCCCAACGAAGGGCGAGGCGAGCACGGTGCAAAGCGCCTCGTCGTCGTAGCGGTTGTGAAGCAGGCGCAGATAGGCGAGCAGATCGAGTACCTGCTGCTGGCCGTAGTAGCCGCGGCCAGTTGCGCGGTAGGTGGGAAGGCCGAGCGCCCGCAGCTCCCGCTCGTAGAGCTCGGCGTCGGTTCCGGCCGCGAAGAGGTAGACGATCTCGCCCGGCGCAGCCTGGCCGCTTTCCACCAGCTCGTGCACGCGCGCGGCGATGTGACGAGCCTCGGCACGGCGCCAGTCGATCGCGGAGTCCGCGTAGCTGGCCTTGTCGGTCACCAGCAGCTCGACCGCCGGGCCATCGACCGGAGCGAACTCGGCGGCCGCGGCGAGCGGCTGGTAGCCGGCACCGAAGTCCGGCCCGAAGAGGCGGTTGACAACGCCCAACACCTGCGGGCGAGAGCGGTAGTTCAGCGTCAGATCGAGCACACCGCCCGACTGCGAGCGGCGCTCGCGAAAGACGTCGACGTCGGCGTGGCGGAAGCGGTAGATCGACTGGAACTCGTCGCCGACGAAGAAGAGCTCCTCGACCCCGGCGGCGTCCGCCGACGAGGCGGCCCCGACCTCGCCTGCGAGCAGATCGATGATCTCGCACTGCAGGCGGTTGGTGTCCTGGAACTCGTCGACCATCAGTGAGCGGAAGCGCAGCCGCTCGCGCTCCAGCACCGCCGCATCGCCTTTCAGGAGGTCGCGCGCGTAAAGCTGCAGGTCCTCGAAGTCGAGCGTCGAGGCGGCATCCTTGGCCGCTCTGTAAGCGCGGTCGAACCCGAGCAGGAGTTCCTGCAACAGATCGCGGTCGTGCAACGCCAGCTCGTCCCAGGCGACCTGCTCGAGTGCCTGGCGCGCCTGCTCGTAGCCCTCCGTTCGCTCGCAGCGCCTGACCTTGAACCCGGCGAGACGGAGCAGCGTCTCGCTGCTCGGGCGCGCGTCGAGTAGATCGAGCAGCTCCCGAGCCGTGAGCCGAGCCGGCTCGGGAGCCTCGGGATCAGCCGCGAGCGCTTCGGCCTCCGCCCGCAGGGCAACTTCGCGCTCGGAACGGGACGGTGCCTCGGGAAGCTCGAGCTCGAGCGCCCGTCCGGCCGAGCGCAGCGCCTCGTGCAGCGAGACGATCATGCGCTGCAGTCCCCTGCGCCCGTAGGAGACGAGGAGTGTCGTTCGCTCGGGATCGCCGCTCGCGCAGAACTCCTGTAGCGCCGTGGCGAAAGCCTCGCGCCCGAGCACGAGCGCCTGCTCGGCGTCGAGCACCCGAAAGCGCGGATCGACACCAGCCGCCACCGCGTTCTGACGCAGCAGCCGGTTGCAGAAGCCGTGGATGGTCGAGATCCAGGCGCCGTCTAGCTCGCGCGCGAGATCGGGCCTGCCCTTCTCCTGCAGAGTCGCGCGGATGCGGCCGCGAAGCTCGCCGGCGGCGCGATCGGTGTAGGTGATGACGAGCAACGAGTCGACCGGAAGCCCACGCTCGATGACCGCGCGACAGAAGCGCTCGACCAGCACCGTCGTCTTGCCGGTACCGGCGCCGGCCGAGACGAAGACCAGCCCGGAGGCCATTATCGCACGCTGCTGCTCGGGATTGGGGCTGCGCTCGCTCATCTTCTCGACACCCGGCAAAGTGGCCCGAGCTGGCACCAGCTCGGGCAACGACCGCTCTCGGAGTGGTTTCCGTTCATCTCGCCCGAGCGCACATCACGCCCGAGCGGATCGTGGCGCACATCGCCTGTACGAATGCGAGCGGCAAAGCGACGCGCGCTCGTCGCCGCCCACTCGACCTTGGCCCAGAACTCGTCCTCTGGCAGGTAGTCGTTGGAGACGAAACCGGGCACCCCGTCCTCGCGCGCCTCTTCACGCAGGAGTCCGCGCGACGGCCTCTCCCCCGCCAGCGCCCTGTAAACACCCCCCAGCGGTTCAACGCCGACGAGATCCCTGAGCACGAGCACATACAGCGGGAGCTGAAGCTTGAGCTCGGCCTCGATCTGGGCGGCCGACTGAGCCGTCTTGCCCGACTTGTAGTCCTGAACCAAGCCACGGGCGGCGAAGGGGTCGAGGTCGATGCGATCGATCTTCCCCGAGACGGTCAAGTCGCCGAGATCGAGGCCGCGCCTGAGCTCCGGCGAGGAACGCTCGGTGCCGAAAGCGACCTCGAAGCGCCTCGGCACCAGCGGCAGTTGCGATTTGACCTCGTTTTTCAGGAAGTGCTCGAGGTCACGCCAGAGCCCCGCCTCCAGCTCTCTGCGCTCCAACTCCTCGAGCTCCAGCCGAACCTGACCGGTGACTGCCTCACTCAGGCACTCGCGCATGAAGTCGAGCGCCTGCTCGAGCTTGTCCGCCTCCACCTTCTCGCTCTTGAGCCGCTTCGGCAGTCCCGAATAAAAACGGTAGAGCGTCTGGTGGGCGACCGAGCCGCGCAGCTTCGCGTCGACCTCGCCGTCGATCTCGCGCGGCGAGACGATGCGCTCAACAAACCAGATCAACGAGCAGGTACCGAAGGCCTCGAGCTCGGTGACCGAGAAGGTGCCGCGCGCCTGCATCGCGTCGAGCACCACCGGGTTGATCAGCGCACTCGATCGCTCGAAGGCCTGTGCCGCGCGCTCGAGCTGCCGCTCCCAGCCGTTTGCCCGGGCGAGTGCTCGCGCCCGGATGGGCTCCGCAGAGGCCAGTGCCGCCAAAGAGCGTAGGCGCTCGCGCTCGTTGGGCGCCTCGGCGGTCTCGTCCCAGACGAGCTTCGAGAGCGAGCGGCGTTTCGTCCAGCGTTCGACATCCTCGACATCGAAGAGATCGCGCAGCTCCTCCCAGAACGGACTCGCCTGCCGCGGCGAGCCATCCTCGCTGGCCGACTCGCGCACGAGATAGAGCCTTTCGTAGGCGCGCGTACAGGCGTTGTAGAAGAGGAAGCGGTCGCGTTCCAGCTCCTCGGACGGCGGCGGCGTCACCATGGCCTGCTCGAGCTTCTCGCGCGCCTCGTCGCCGAGCAGCTGGTGCCTCGAGGAGCGGCGCGGGAAGCTGCCCTCCTCCAGCCCGATCACGAAAACAACGCGGAACCTCCGCGCCCGCGCCTGTAGGAGATCGCTGACCACGACCCGCCCCGGCTCGTCCGCGGAGCCGATCCGGACGGGGGCGCGATCGAGCGCCGCCAACAAATCGTCTCGCTCGAGCGGTTGCCCACTCAGCCTCTGCCAATCCTCGAGCTCATCCAAAAGCGTGCGAACGCTCTCGAAGGCGCGCAGATCTAGGCGCGAGCGCTCCGAGGCGGGCGGGTTCTCGAGACCGTAGGCGCGCCGCAACATCAGGGTGGTGAGCTCGCGCACGGCTGCGAGCGGTGAATCGGCGCTTGCCAGCAGCTCCAGATCGGCCAACTGCCGACCACCTCTGAGCGCGACCAGCTCCGATTCGATGCGACCTGGGCTGTGTACCGCGCGACCGCGCAAGCGCCCCTCGAGGAAGTCCGCGCTCGAGCGGTTCAGCTCCGAGTAGGGAGAGCGCAGAAAAGAAAAGAGATCCGAACGCTCGCCGCCGGTCCAGACGAAGCGAAGCAACCCGCAGAGGGCGTGGCCGAACGGCGTCTGGCCGAGCCTAACCCGGCTTTCGAGAACGAAGGGAAGCCCGAAGCTCGAGAAGGCGATCTCGAGCGGGGCGCGTCGTCGCTCGAGCGATGGGCAGACGACGGCGATCTCCTCCGCCTCGACTCCTTGCCTGAGCAGCGTCAGCGCTTCCTCGGCCACAAGCTCGAAGGCCGCGCGCGCGCCCGAAGCCTCGAGGAAACGAACGGCGCCCTCGATCGGCGGTGCAGCCGCCGCGTCGGGCTCGAAGAGCTTGCGCTCGATGAAGGCCAGCGCAGGGTGCGCGTACTCGCTCGAGCGCGGCTCGAGCTCGGTTATCCGTCCGGGTGCGCGACGGGCAAGCTCCCGCTGGGTACGGGCGAGCGCAGCGAAGGCGACTCGTCCGGGCTCGTAGGGAAGCGCCACGGTGACCTCCGAGCGAGCGGCGATCGCATCGAGCAGCTGCCACTGAGCGCCTGTCAGATCCTCGAAGCCATAGACGAAGAGCGGACGCCCGTGGGGCCAGACGTCTAGCTCGTTCGCCACGCGCTTGGCGACGAGCCAGCGCTCGCGCTCGCGATCGGCCAAACCCAGCCGCTCGAGCTCGGCCAGGTAAAGCGAGTAGAGCGAGCCCAGCTCACCCTCCATTTGCCCCGGTTCGACCAGCGCCGACTCGAGCTCGGCGAATCCATCGATCAAGGCATCGACGAAACCGCCAAAGCGAGCCGAACGCGCAAAAGAATCCAGCTTCGTTCGATCCAGCAGCGAGCGGACGAGCAGCCGGCGCTGCGCATCGCTGAGGACGCCGCGCGTACTCTCAGCGACAGCAAGCTCACGGAATAGGTCGTCGAAAGTCCCGACCCGGCCGGCAAACAGCGAGGGCGATCTACTGAGCAGATCTCGCTGCAATCGCCCGATATCACCGACATTCGGAACTACCAGGAACGGGTGCCGATCGAGCTCAGCGGAGAACTGCTCGAGCAGTCGTTCCACCTTGCCGGCATTGGCCGGCCCAACGAGAAGATTCAGCGACACCGGTTCATCGTAGTCGGCGCCTGTCGCGAGACGGACACCATCTCGTCACGAACACCTAATCGCAACCAAACAAGACGAGGGACGGTCACCCGTCCCTCGTCGATACCGATCAGAAAGCTCTTCTAGGCAGCAGCATTCTTGGGCCGGCGGCCGCGACGAGCGACTGCATGCCCGGGCAAATCCTGGGCGCAGACCTCACAGAGGTCGGCTTGCTTCGCGCCGCGCCGTGCATCGGCGTAAGTCAAACGAAGCGTAGCCCCCTTACCGTCGTCGATCTCTTTGCTGCAGCTATCACATACGAGCACAGTTTTTCGAGCCACGAAACCCTCCTACCTAATTCGCAGAACTGTTTTATCGTAGCGGAATTGGACGGTATAGGAAACCCTTGTCTTCTACCAGTCAGTTTATGAACATTCCCGCCTGGACTGAATCGAGCGCGCGCCTAATGACGAAGAAACAGTCGTAGCGAAACTACGTCGTTTATATTTCTTCGCCCAACCAAGCTCCAACCGTCGCGTAACGCAGAGAAGCGCGAGATTCGACTCGCCCAGACCGCTACGATGGCACCGTGCAGAAACGATGCCTGGCCATACTCGAAGGCGATGAGACCGGGCAGGAACTGCTGGAGCAGACGCTACGAGTACTCGCACCGGAGGCAATCGGTATCGATCTCGAGCTACAGCGCTTCGATCTCTCGCTCGGCAACCGGCGCGCGACGGGTAACGCGGTCGTCTCGGAAGCGGCCGCCGCCATACGCGAGCTCGGCCTGGGCTTGAAAGCGCCAACAATTACGCCGGAGAAACCCGGCGACGTTGGCTCTCCAAACCGAATACTGCGAGAGGAAATCGGCGCCCAGGTGATCGTTCGCACCGGTCGACGCATCCCCGGTGTGGCTCCGGTCACGAAAGTGCAAGCACCGATCACCGTGGTGAGAATGGCAACCGGTGATGCCTATGGTGCCAAGGAATGGCGCGAGGGCGAGGGCGAGGGCGAGATCGCTTTTCGTAAGGAGCGCATCGAACGTCGCGCCTGTCATGCGGTCGCCGAATTCGCCTTCCGCGAGGCCGAGAACATGAGCGCAACGGTTTTCGGCGGTCCCAAGTTCACCGTCAGCCCCGTTTACGAGGGAATGTTCAAGGAGGAGCTCGACGCGGCGGCGGCGAGACACCCCGCAGTCGCCTACGAGCCACAGCTGATCGACGCGACCTTCGCGCTTCTGCTCGCCGCAGAGAACGAGCCGCTGGTGATTCCGGCGCTCAACCGTGACGGCGACATCCTCTCCGACCTCGTGTTGCCGATGTTCGGATCGATCGCGGGCGCCGAATCGCTGGTCGCCGCGCTTGATGAGAACTACGTTCCCGCTCGCCTCATGGCCGAGGCACCACACGGCACCGCACCGTCATTGGTCGGAAAAGACACGGCCAATCCGTTGGCCATGATCCTCGCCGCAGCGGTGCTTCTCGAGCACGGAGACGAGGCAATGAAGGCGGCCGGAAACGCCATCCGCCAGGCCTGCCTCGATGCCGTTCAGGCTGGCGTCCGCACCACCGATCTCGGCGGCACGAGCAAAACCAGCGAGTTCACCGGCGAGGTCATCGCCAGGGTGCGCGCTCTGCTCTCGCTTTGAACGCGCTCCACTCTCGTTCTCGCTCGTATTGGCGCCTCTCGATCGAGAGGCGTGAGCGCTGATCAAAATCAGCGCTGTCGAAATCAACCAGAACGACTCTGAACTGCCCGAAACCAGCATCAGAATTGGGATCACTTGTTCCCGTAGAGAGTTCGCTTCTTTCCGCTAGAGTCAGCGCCGTGAAGATTGGAGTGCCGAAGGAAACCGCTGCTGGCGAGATGCGCGTCGCGCTCGTTCCGGAGATCGTTGCCAAGCTAACCGGGCAGGGGCTCGAGATCGTCGTCGAGAAGGGCGCGGGGACCGCCGCCGCCTTCACCGACGAGGCCTATACGAAAGCAGGCGCCAAGCTCGTCGGCGCCAAGGTCGCCCTCGGCGCCGAGATCGTCGCCAAGGTCGCCAAGCCGAGCGCCGCCGAGATCAAGCTGCTGAAGAAGGACGCCATTTTGATCGGCTTCCTGCAGCCGCTCACCGACGAGAAGGGGATCGACGCGCTGGCCAAGCAGGGAGTCGTCGGCCTGGCGATGGAGTCGGTGCCGCGGATCACACGCGCCCAGTCGATGGACGCCCTCTCTTCCCAGGCAACGGTCGCCGGCTACAAGGCCGTGATCGTCGCCGCCGATCGAGTTCCGAAGCTCTTCCCGATGTTGATGACGGCAGCCGGCACGATCGCACCGGTCAAGGTGCTTGTGATTGGCGCCGGCGTCGCCGGACTGCAGGCGATCGCAACGGCCCGCCGCCTCGGCGCCGTCGTCTCGGCCTTCGACATCCGCCCGGCGGTCAAGGAAGAGATCGAGAGCCTGGGCGCGATGTTCCTCGACCTGGGCGTCGTCGGCGAGGAGACCGAGGGCGGCTACGCGAAAGCGCTCACCGCAGAGCAGCAGAAGAAACAGCAGGCCGAGCTCGAGAAGCGCATCCCGGATTTCGACGTCATCATCACCACGGCGCTCATTCCCGGCCGTCCGGCGCCGAAGCTAATTCCAGCCAAGGCGGCCCAGGCGATGCGCCCCGGCTCGATCATCGTCGACCTCGCCGCCGAGACGGGCGGCAACTGCGCGCTGACGGTGCCGGACAAGATCGTCGAGAAGGACGGCCTCACCGTGGTCGGCCTGACGAACCTGCCCAGCGAGATGGCCTTCCACGCCAGTCAGCTCTACGCGCGTAACGTCGCCTCGTTGCTCGGGCTGCTTGTCAAGGACGGCGAGCTGAAGCTCGATTTCGAGGACGAGATCATCGCAGGCGCCTGCGTAACCAAGAAGGAGACAAAATCGTGAGCGGTAACACGGCCGTTTTCCTGGCTGAGCTGACGGTGCTGATCCTGGCGATCTTCCTCGGCATCGAGGTGATCTCGAAGGTGCCGACGCTCCTGCACACGCCGCTGATGTCGGGCACNNGGGCGCGATCCTGATCACGGGCGCGAACCTACATTCGACTCTGGCTCAGGTCGTGGGCTTCTTTGCCATGATCCTGGCCAGCGCCAACGTCGTCGGCGGGTTCGCGGTCACCGACCGCATGCTCGAGATGTT
>PMXT01000189.1 GCA_003170995.1 Actinomycetota bacterium
GGCCCTGGACGTCCGCACTCATAAGCCGCGCTGGCTCTACTCGGTGCCTTCCAAGGTCACCTCGTCGCCGGCACTGCTGGGACAGCACCTCTATATCGGCGACTATGCGACAACTCTGTATGCACTAAACGCCAAGAGCGGCAAGCTCATCTTCGCTTCAACCCCGCCGGGCAACTATCAGGGTCACCACGGTTTCTACGGAACACCTTCGATCGCTTACGACCGGGTCTACATCGGCGGGCTCGACGGGCGCGTCTACGCCTTNNGCCCGCACCGGCGTCCTGCGCTGGGCGACGGCAACCGGCAGTTACGTCTACAGCTCGCCGGCGGTCTGGCATGGGCTGGTGTTCGCTGGTTCCTGCAAGAACCACCGCTTCTTCGCCTTCAACGCGGCCACCGGTCGCATCGTCTGGTCGTTCAAGGCCAACGGCCGGATTCTCGGCTCCCCCACCGTGCTCGCGGGAGCCGTCTACTTCTCGACCACCGCGGGCCGCACTTACGCTCTCGATGCCGGAACCGGCGCCAAGCTCTGGCAGTTCCCCGACGGCCAGTTCAGCCCGATCGTCGTGTCCGGGGAGCGAGTGCTCCTAACCGGCAAGGGCCGAGTCTACGGACTCGAACGCTGGCGGCCGGCGGCGCAGACAATCGCAGGCGTCGCAGTCGCAGTCCAGGGCGCCAAGTAGGCGCGGTCGCGTCGAGCCTAAGATCTCAGCGTCTCGCTGTAGTTGCCTCGGAGTGGAATGGTCGCGCCCCAGACTCCGACCTCGTCGGCGATCGCCTGAGCCAGTTCGTTCAGTGGGACGGCGTCGTCCGACAGCCTCGCCTCAACCACGGCGCGCGGAGTTCCAGAGGCGATGGCACTCGCTTCGGCTTCGACTAGAACACGGCCGCCTCGCTCCTTCACCTCACGGGCGCCGTCGAGGCCGTCCTTCCCCGTCCCGCTCACGACCACCAAAACCAGGCGATCCCCAAAGATGCGGGCGGCGTCCGAGATGGTCAGATCGGCACGTGGCCGCAGCCCGTCGACCGGATCCTCGGCCGAGACGAGCAGCTTGGCGTTACCGGCGAGGCGGAGATGGCTTCCGCCCGGAGCGAAGTAGACCGAGCTGGGGTTGAGTTGCTCGCCACCGCGAGCCTCTCGCACATCGAGCGCCGAGTAGTGGTCGAGACGGTCGGCGAGAGCGCTCGTGCATCCCTCGGGGAGCTGCTGGACGACGACCGTGCCGATACCGAGCAGCGGAGGAAGAGCGGGAATGAGCTGCGAAAGCGACCAGCAGCCACCGAGCGAGCCGACGATGATCACCGCGCCGGGGCCGTCGCGAGACGGGTCACGGCGCCCGGACAAGGAAACACGCATGGCCGCGGGACTGTGCAGGGCACGTTCTGAGCTCAGCTCGATCGCTCGCTGCCGCGCGACGCTCAGATCGGAGGCCATGTGGATGCGAACGAACAGCTCGTTCACGAACACCTGCACGGTGTCGCAGGCCAGTGGCCGCTCGACAAAATCGAGCGCGCCCTCGATCAGCGCGTCCGCGATCTTGTAGTGATCGGCGCGGAAGTGGCCTCCGAGCAGGATCACCGGAGTATCGAGCCCCGCCTCGCGCAATCCACGCATCAGCACGACACCGTCCATCTGGTCGGCAACGAGATCGAAGAGCAGAGCATCGGGGTGGGTGCGCCGGCAAAGCTCGATCGCCGATTCGGCCGACTCGGCCGTCCCGGTTACCTCGATGTCGCGCACCAGCAACGCCTCGCCGAGCAGCCTGCGCATGAAGGGCGCGTGATCGACCACAGCAACCCGAAGGGGAGTCAGCTTCAGCATCGGTGCTCGAGACGTCCGCCGCGCCGCCTCTCGTCAGACGACGGAGTCTCGCGGTAACAGCAGCTTACTTCCGCAGACAAGCCGAAGGAGCAACGAGGGGTCTATCTCGCGCGCGCACCCCTCCTGCGAGAGGCTTGCACGCGGACTGCCGTCGGTTCCGATGCCAAGCGAAATTCGCACGCCGCGCGCATCGAGCTCAGAGAGACGCGCCGCCGCACGGTCGAGTGCCTCGAGCAGCTCGGCGGGCGGCTCCGGCCACTGATCCGGCTCGATGGGCCGACTCCGGTCGCATTCTCTGGGATCGCTCATCTTCCAATCGCCTCGCTACTGATCTGTGTTATCGGTCGCCATGCCCGCGCATTTATAGAGAGCCCCAATTCCTGATAGAAACGGGGGATCGAGGAGGCGTGAGCGCAGAGAGGCTCTACGCGGCCTGTTCGATCTTGTCCTTCCGGCCGGAGGCCGGGACCACCGGGTTGTAGCCGATTCGTATCTCCTCGACTGTTTCCATCGCATTTAAAAAGCAATCGAGCACGTCCGGGTCGAAGTGAGTGCCCCGCTGCGCCCGCATCATCTCGATCGCCTGCTCGACCCCGAAGGCGGGCCGGTAGATGCGGTCGGTCGTGAGGGCGTCGAAGACATCGGCGACGGCGGCGATTCTCCCCTCGATAGGGATCTCGTCGCCGGCGATACCAAGCGGGTAGCCGGTGCCGTCGAAGCGCTCGTGATGCGTCCAGGCCAGGATCGCGGCCAGAGTCAACAGCTCCGCTTCCGAGCCCGAGAGAATCTCGTAGCCGATCACCGTGTGCTGCTGCATGATCCGGAACTCTTCGGGGCTCAGAGTTGCCGGCTTGAGCAGGACGTTGTCGGGGATGCCGATCTTGCCCACGTCGTGGAGGATGCCGCCCCGGTGCAGGGCCTTGAGATA
>PMXT01000082.1 GCA_003170995.1 Actinomycetota bacterium
CTTGACCTCGCCCTTGGGCGTGAAGACGTAGACCTCGTCTACGAACAGGTCGCTGCGGAAGGTGCGCATGAACTCGCCGGAGTCGGCCCCCTCGGACGTAGCGTGCGTATCCACCAGCCGCTTGACCCAGGCCAGCCACTCCTCCTCCTGAAGCTTGGCCGAACGAGAGCGCTTGTAGAGCCAGTGGGCAGCGATCCCGAGCTCCGCCTCATCGTGCATCTCGCGCGTCCTAACCTGAATCTCGAGCGGCCGGCCCTCGGGCCCGATCACCGTCGTGTGCAGCGAGCGGTAGCGGTTTGCCTTGGGCATGGCGACGTAGTCCTTGAAGCGCCCGGGCATCGGCTTCCAGAGCGAGTGAATCAGGCCGAGCGCTCCGTAGCAGTCGCGCGTTCCCTCCTCGCTGCGACGCTCGACGATCACACGCATCGCCGTCAGGTCATAGATCTCGTTGAACTCCTTGCCCTTACGAGCCATCTTGTCGTAGATCGAGTAGAAGTGCTTGGGCCGGCCGGAGATTTCTGCTGGAATGTCGAGCTTGTCGAGCTCGGCCTTGAGCAGGGCAGAGGCCTCACGCACGTGCGCCTCGCGATCGGAGAGTTGCTCATTGACCATGGCCTTGATCTCGGAGTACTTGCGGGGATGCAGAACCTGAAAGGCGAGATCCTCGAGCTCCCACTTGAGCGTGTGGATACCGAGCCGGTGTGCCAGCGGCGCATAGACCTCAAGTGTCTCGCGCGCCTTCTGCACCTGCTTCTGCTTGCCCAGGTACTCGATCGTGCGCATGTTGTGCAGGCGGTCGGCGAGCTTGATCAGGATGACGCGCATGTCGCTCGCCATCGCCACGACCATCTTGCGGTAGTTCTCCGCCTGAGCCTGCTCGCGGCTTTGGAACTGGATTCGAGTGAGCTTGGTCACGCCCTCGACCAGGCGTGCGATCTCCTCGCCGAACTCCTCTCGAAGCTCGGTGATCGAGACGCCGGTGTCTTCAACCACGTCGTGCAGGAGAGCGGCGGACACGGTCTGCTCGTCGAGATGCAGCTCGGCGCAGATCTTGGCGACGCCGAAGGGATGGTTGATGAACTCCTCGCCCGAATGGCGCTGCTGACCGTCGTGTGCCTTGGCCGCGAACTCAAAGGCATGGCGAATCAGATCCTGGTCGACATCCGGGTTGTAGGCGGCCACCTCGGCGAGCAGCTCCTCTACGAGGTGCTCGTGCCGCTGAAGCGCATCAAGAACGCTCATCATCTAAGTGTATTCACACGACGAAAGTCCGCCTCCCTACGGGAGGCATGACGACTTTCGTCGTTGGGCTCAGGAAGCGATGAACCGCGCTCACGGCGCTTGTTCATCGCCTGCTCCGAGTAGCGAGGCAGGCTAACCGCTGTCGTATTGCCAAGTCTGAGTTGAGCTGGAGACAAGCGTTATGTGAGCCGCGCCCGTCATGCCGGTCGCGGTGGCCCTCGAAGTAGAGCGAGGTCATACACAGACGTAAGTGCGACTTTCGTCGGTTTGACGAAAGTAGAATCGCAACCCATGAGCGTCTCAGTACGTGCGCTCGAGTCCGAGGGCCGCCCCTGAGCAGTTGAGCTGATGCAGGAGCGCTAGGGTAGCGAGCTCGTCGTCACCCATGGCAAAACGCGAGACGCGAGCTTGCTCGAGGACTTCGTGGCCGACATCGACCGCGAGCCGATCGGCGTCGGCTCGACTCTCGTAGCGGCGGTCGTAGACGCGGCCTGGAAGCAGGGTTGTCGCAAGCTCTCGGTCGTCACCAGCAACGACAACGTGCGAGCGCTGAGCTTCTACCAGCGCCGGGGCACAGTCGAAAAGTTGCGCCGAATCAAGCCGGAGATTCCCAAGCTCCGCCGCAACGACATCCCTATTCGCGACGAGCTCGAGCTGGCGCTGGATCTCGGCGGGAGCCGAGCCTGAGCTCTCGCCCCGAAGGGCCTGTTCGATAGAGACGTGCCCTAGGCAGCAGCAGCCGGCTCGTCCTCGGCCAGTAGGGCTCGGAAGGTCTCTGACTCGAGCAGGTTGCGGCGGCCGGCGCTTTCCTCGAGCAGCCCTACCTCGGCGAAGATCGTGCGCGTCTGCTCGTCCCAGGTCTCCTCTCCGGCGCGCCAGCTGGCGGCGAGCCGGTCGCGCAGCTCTTCGTAGCGCGGTGCCTCGTCGAAGATGCGCCGGACCTGGAGCTGCGGCGTGACGGTGCCGTTCCAGCGATTCTCCTCCAACCGGAAGGCGAGGTCATAGCGACCGCTGCGCCGGTAGCGATCGAGCTGCGACCCCAGACCGAAGGCGATCGCGCCGCCGGCCTCCGAGCCGTCCATACGCACGCGGAAGCGTAGGTGCTTACCTTCGCCACAGGTGGATAGATCGCTCAGCTCGCAGCTGGGGGCGATTAGGAGCACGCCCGGGTTACCGAGACCGAAGGGCGCCAGGCGCTCGAGCTCCTGACAGAGATCGAGCGTCAGCTTAGTCTGCGGCGGCACGATCGCGTCGACTTTCGTGACAGAGACGAGATCGGCGTCGGACAGCGCCTCGGTGGCATGAGCGGTGAAGGTCTCGTTGAACTCTTCGAGGTTCTCGGGTCGGATCGAGAACCCAGCCGCCGCTCGATGACCGCCGAATCGCTCGAGCAGGCCCGAGCAGGCCACGATACCGCCGTGCAGGTCGTAGGCCGGGATCGAGCGACCCGATCCCGTCCAGTCGCCGTCCGAGCCGGCGACGAGCACGACCGGGCGCGAGAAACGCTCCACCAGCCGCGAGGCGACGATACCGATCACGCCCTCGTTCCAATCCTCGCCGGCGATCACATAGGCGCGCCGGCTCCGCTTCGATTCGGACCAAGACTCGATCTCCTGAACCGCCTCGCGCAAAATCCTGTCCTCGACCACCTGGCGCTCGCGGTTCAACTCCTCGAGCTTCCGCGCCTGTAGAGCCGCCTCTCGCTCGTCCTCGCCCAGCAAGAGCTCGAGCGCCAGCCCCGGATGACCGAGCCGACCGGCGGCGTTGATACGTGGCGCCAGACGGAAGGCGATCTGGCCCGTATCGATGGTTGCCGGATCGACGCCCGCCGAGCGCATCAGCGCGCGCAGCCCCGGTCTAGGCGTCCGACCGAGTCTTTCCAGTCCAGCCGTGACGAGCCAACGATTCTCATCGATAAGCGGCACGACGTCGGCAACGGTGGCAAGGCAAACGAGATCGAGCTGACCCTGGAGGAACTCCGAATCGGCGCCGAACAGCGCCTCGCCCAGCTTGTAGACAACACCGGCTCCGCAGAGCCCCGCGAAGGGATAACTCGATGGGCGCGGCGCTACGATCGGGCAATCGGGCAGACGCTCCCCGGGCCGATGATGGTCGGTGACGATCACCTCCAGCCCCAGCTCGGCGGCCTTGGCCACCTCGTCGATCGCCGTTATGCCGCAGTCGACCGTGATAACGAGTGAGCAACCGTCGCCCGCGAGCCGCTCGAGCATCCCCGGAGTCAGTCCGTAGCCTTCGTCGAAGCGGCTTGGCAGGGCCCAGCTCACCTCGGCACCGAGCTCTCTCAGCAGGTTCACAGCTAGCGCCGTCGCCGAAACCCCATCTACATCGTAGTCGCCGTGTACGCAGATCTTCTTGCCGGCCGCTACCGCGGCGCGAATCTGCTGCACGGCCTCGGCCATGTCGCCGAGGGCGAAGGGATCATGCCCGGGCGCCTCGGCGGCGAGAAACGCACGCGCTCGTCCCCTATCTGTAAGGCCGCGGCGAACGAGCACCGAGGCGGTGAGCTCGCTCAGCTCCAGCTCGTGCGCAAGCTCGCGCACGTTACGCGCATCAACCGTCTCGATCGTCCAGCTTCCCCGTTGCATGGGAAGAGAACGCTAGGCCCGAGGCCGGACGGAGTGCGCCCAACCAGAGCTCTGGCCGGTCTGTTGTTCCGCTCCGGAGGTACTGCGGCATGCCACGTTCCCTTTTATGACGACGATCCGTGCGTTGAGTCGCGCCGTTGGCCTCCGCCTGCTCTCGCTGCTCACCGTAGAGCCCGTCGGCAAAGAACCCGAAAAGGACGGAGGGATGGTCTGATCGCAATTCAGCGACCACTTCGAGGCTATCCTGGCAACGTGGCCAGGCAACCCAACTACCGCTCCGGCAGCGACTACGTCGTCGAATTCCTCGACTATCGCTTTTCTTTTGCTAGTAGCGACTTCGAGGAACGCGTGATCGCAGCCGCCGTGCGACTGGAACTGGTGAGCGGAAATAACCTGGGAGAAGACGAGACAGCCGACTTGGTCGAGCTCGCAGCCAGCCCTATCGGGCAGATCTCCGAGCCACGTAGCGACCTCGGCCACTACTTGATCGAGAACTGGGGGCGGATCTCGCTTGTACACGGGGAGTCGCTCGTCTACTGGCTACGCAAACTCGTCTTCCGCGGCGCTTGGCTCGACCACCGCGTCAAGCAAGGTCTACTCGAGGTCGCCTGGGATGACGATCAGGCGGAGTTCGGTTACCGCGACCCCGGCGGCGCCCGAACGTTGCTCGAGCTGGCTCCGGTGCCGTCGTGGCGCAAGCTGCGCTACGGCGACTGAGTCTGAGCCGCTGAAAACGAGCCGCTCGCGGCGTTTAGCGCCTATTCCGCCAGGCCTACACAACCGAAGCGGCCNNCGATATGCGCCAACCCGGCCTTGGTGACGATGCGCCCGCGGTTGGTGCGCTGGATGAAGCCGAGCTGGAGCAAGAAGGGCTCGTAGACGTCTTCGATCGTGTCGGGCTCTTCGCCGAGTGCGACCGCCAGCGTCGAGAGCCCCACCGGCCCGCCGTCGAAGCGCTCGACGATCGCCCGCA
>PMXT01000033.1 GCA_003170995.1 Actinomycetota bacterium
TTCTTTTTGATTCGAGTTCTAAGTCCTTTGCGGCGGCGCGGTTGAGACTGGCGTCGCCGGGGATACCTCCTACTGACGAACGTTGTAGTCGGAACAGGGGGAACGTGAGATGGCGAAGAGAACTGCAGCCGTCAAATGGAAGGGTGGGTTGTTCGACGGCGCGGGGACGATCGACTCGAGCGGCAGCGGAGCGCTTGGCGAGCTGCCTGTCACCTGGGCGGCGCGGGCGGAGTCTTCGGACGGAAAGACGAGCCCCGAAGAGCTGATCGCTGCGGCTCATGCGTCGTGTTTCGCCATGGCCTTCTCGCTGCTTCTCGCCGAGGCCGGTACGCCGCCGGAGGAGCTCGACGTGCAGGCCACGGTCACCTTCATTCCGGGCACCGGAATCACCAAGTCAGAGCTCGATGTCGACGGGCGCGTTATCGCTCTGAGTGAGGAGGCGTTCCTGGCCAAGGCCGAGCAGGCAAAGGCAAACTGTCCGGTCTCCCAGGCCTTGAAGGGTCTCGAGATAACTCTGACGGCGAAACTGGCTTCTAATACCCCTACTTCTCCGGCATGAATTGCTCGACCAACTTGGTCAACTCGAGCGGGAAGAAGAACTTCGAGCTCGGGCCCTCGGCCAACTTCTTGATCGCGTCGAGGTATTGCAGGCCCATGGTGTTCGTGTCCACCTTCTTGGCCTCGGCCGAGATCGTCGTCAGCGCCTTGGCCAGACCCTCGGCGTTCAGGATCGCGGCCTGGCGCTGTCCCTCGGCGCGCAGGATGGCCGCTTGCTTCTCGCCCTCGGCGACGGTGATGTTCGCCTGGCGGGTGCCCTCCGCCTCGAGTACGACGGCGCGGCGGACGCGTTCGGCCGACATCTGGCGGTTCATCGCCTCCTGAATCTCGGGCGGCACGGTCAGCTCGCGGATCTCGACGTTGGTGACCTTGACACCCCAGCGCTCGGTCTCGTGGTCGAGCCGCAGGCGGATCATCTCGTTGATCTTGTCGCGCTGCGAGAGGACGTCGTCCAAGATGATGTCGCCGACGACCGCGCGCAACGTCGTTGTCGCCAGGCCGACAACGGCCAACCGGTAGTCCTCGACCTCGAGCACCGACTTCTCGGCCGAGTTGATGTCGATTCGCATGTAGACGAGGAAGTCGATGTCGATCGCGACGTTGTCCTTGGTGATGTTCGTCTGCTTGGGGATGTCGAGCACCTCGGTGCGCGTATCGACCTCCATGATCTGGTGCAGGATTGGGATCTTGAAGACGACGCCCGGTCCCTTCATTCCCTCGAAACGGCCCAAGCGGAAGCGCGCGACACGCTCGTAGTCGCGCACGAAGTTGATAATCGACACCTTTTCCTCCTAGCTCTTCTTGGTTTTCTTTGGTTTATCTTCAGCGAGTGGCTCGACGATCACACGGAATCCTTTGACCGCGACCACCTTCATCTGCTCGCCCCGCTCGGCTGTGCCGCCTCCCCGTAGTTCCGCCTGCCAGGCTTCGCCGCCTAGCCAGACTTCGCCGGTTGGCGCGAGGCGGGTGTTCACTTCGGCAATCTGACCGGCGAGCGCCTTGTTCTCGACCGGGCTGACGTATCGGCGGCCGTGGTGCGACATGTGCACCTCGCGCGCCATCAGGAGCACCAGCAGTCCGACGATCAGAGCGAGTGAGATGAGTAGCCAGTAGCTCACGCTTGGGTTATATCCCGGCAGCCCCGGACCGCCGAAATAGCCGAGCAGGAAGATGCCGCCGAGGATGATCGACGTGGTTCCGGTGATGCCGAAAAAGAGGTGGCCCGGGGCGTGCAACTCGATTCCGAGGAACGCGATCCCGACCATAATCAGCGCTAGCCCAGCCCAGGAGAAGGGCAACACGCTCAGCCCGGCAAAGGCAAGGAGCAGGCAGATGATGCCGAGCGAGCCCGGTATCCATGATCGTCCGGCCATCCAGAGCTCGATGATCAGCCCGAGGCCACCGATGTTCAAGAGCAGGAAGACGAGATTGGGGTCGGCGAGGAAGCTGAGCAAACGCTGCCAGAAGCTCATCTTCACTTGCTCGATTCGGATACCGGCGGTGTGGACGCGCTTGGGCCCGGTGCTGGTGGCGAGAGTGCGCCCGTCGAGCTTGCTCAGTAGTCCGTTGAGAGTGGGGATTTCGGCGTTGGCGATACCGAGCCGGACGGCTTCCTCGGCCGAGTAGGCGCGCGCTTTGAAGATCGTCGCCTGCAGCGCTGCGATCGAGCGATGGCGCTTGGCGGCGATCGAGCGCATCAGCGCCGCCACGAACTGAGTCGTCTTCTTGGCCTCGGTCGAGGACAGGTTCTGCCCCTGTGAGCCGACCACCGCCGCGGCGCCGATGTTGGTCGCGGGCGCCATGGCCAAGTACGACGAAGCGGCGGCGATGAACGTTCCGGCCGAGGCGGCGCCGGCGCCCGACGGGCCCACCCAGACGACCACCGGCACCGGCGAGGCGAGCATGTCGGCGACCATCTTCTGCATCGAGGTGATCGCGCCGCCCAAGGTGTCGAGCTGGACGATCACAACCTGGGCGTGCTCGCTCGCGGCCTGGCGCAGGGCGCCACTCAGGTAGCGGCTGCCGAGCTCGTCGATATCGGTCTTGTAGTGAATGACGACCACCGGCCCACCGGCGGGGGCGGCGCCGGCATCCCGCGCAGACGTGGAGACGATTCCGGTCAACGCCGCGATCAGGCAGGCAGCGGTGAGAAGGCGGCGGATCGTCACGAAGCAATCCTAATGCCTCCAGGCGAGAGTCGACGGAGGCGAGAAAGCGCCGCAGAAGCGCAGCGGGCACCCCGCTGGATCGGGGTGCCCGCCGAAGCAGTGGCTAGAATACTTAGCTCAAGCGCGCTACGAGCCAGGTGCCAATCTCGTTCTTCACTTGGCTCGAATAGGGGCCCGAGAACAGCGCGACTCCGTGCTCCGTGCCCGGGTACTCGACCAGCTTCTTGTCGCTCGAGGCCGTTGTGTTCATCAGCTGGAGGGTGTCCGGTACCGGTACAACGCCATCGCCCACCGCGATCAGGTAGAGGTAGGCCAGGCTCGTCTCGTGTGCCACGATGTCGAGACCCGATTCGGTTGAGTAACCGGAGAGGAAGACGAGGCCATGTGGACGCGGGCTGATCAGCGGGATCGACTCGAGTGCCGCTACGGCGCCCATCGAGGCGCCGCCGACGAAGAGCGTCGTGACCCCGGCCTTGCGGAGAACGCCTGCACCTGCGGCCACCTCCTCCGCGACGGGGCTGCTTGTCGACGCTTCGTAGATCAGAACCTGCAATCCGCTGGCGACCAGCGACCGCACCGCGGGAGCCCAGTTACAGATGTTGCCCTGGTACTGCTGCGCCAGGACGATCCCTGCGCTGCCGCTTCCGAAGCGGATGCCATAGAGCCTCGTTCCGACGGCGGGAAAGACGACCTCGGTTCCGCCCGAAGGTAATCCCGGTGACCGGCACGAGACTGCGTAGCCGCGCTTCTTTGCCTTTTTGATCGTTATCCGCACGAGCGCGAGCGAGCTCTTGGTTTTGTTAGGCGCGACCGCCCGGACGCGGAGGACATGCTTGCCCAGCTTGAGCTTCGCCGTCACCTTGGCCTTACACTTGCGCAGCTTGGCCGAGTCGAACGAGCAGCGGTAGCTGATCTTCGCGGCAGCCACGCCGCGGGCTTTGGAGTGGAAGCGATAGGTAGGTGTCGTGTCGGTGGTTGTACGCGGCCCCGAAACGGTTGGACGACTGGGAGCGCCCGCCGCGCTTGCC
This sequence comes from Actinomycetota bacterium, assembly GCA_003170995.1. Taxonomy (GTDB): domain Bacteria; phylum Actinomycetota; class Thermoleophilia; order Gaiellales; family Gaiellaceae; genus Fen-549. The sequence continues at coordinate 3,755 of PMXT01000033.1, forward strand.
CCGATGGCTACAACGCCGAAGACAAGCACCGCCAGAAGGAGAGGAGTACGAATCTTGTGGGCGAGCGTCCCTCTAGTGGCTCTTTCCATGGGTCGGTTTCCTCCGCTCGGCATTTCGCCTTTGTCTCAGAAGCGCGGCGCTGAGAAAAGCGAAGGAGTTCGCAGGCCTGACCCGTCGTGCTCCTATCGAGACTGTCCTCCGGAAGCTAACGAACGAATATGAGAATCTCCTGAATAGGCTCAAGAGGTCGAGGCCCGCGCTTACCTCGCTCGGCCTTCTCCCCGGGGCCGACGCTCACGCTAGCATCGAGGCATGGCCGGCATCGATCACCTGGTGGAAGAGCTCGAGCACTCCTTCGAAGAGGCGCAGAAGCGCATGTCCGATCCGGCCGTCTACAACGATCACCGTGAGGCGGCGAAGGCCGGAAGAAGGCTGAAGGAGCTCGAAGGCCCCAATAAGTTGGCGCAGGAGTGGCGTCAGGCCCAGGCCGATCTCGCCGACGCGCGCAGCGATCCCGAGCTNNGGCTGGCGCTGATCGAGCGCGACCCGGCCGATTCCAGGGACGTCATCATCGAGATTCGCCAGGGAGTCGGCGGCGACGAGGCGGCTCTCTGGGCCGGCGACGTCCTGCGCATGCTCACGCACTACGCCGAGCGGCGCGGCTTCCACTGGGAGGAGTTGTCGTCCAGCCTCAACGAGGCGGGTGGCATCAAGGAGGTGCGCTTCGCGATCAAGGGTGACGGCGCCTACTCGATCTTCAAGTGGGAGGGCGGAACCCACCGCGTCCAGCGCGTGCCCGCGACCGAGTCGCAAGGACGGACACACACCTCGACGGCGACCGTGGCGGTGATGCCCGAGGCCGACGAGGTCGAGGTCGAGCTGGACGAGCAGGAGTTGAAGATCGACGTCTATCACTCGAGTGGTCCAGGTGGCCAGTCGGTCAACACGACCGACTCCGCCGTGCGCGTCACTCACCTACCGACCGGGCTTGTTGTCGCCATGCAGGACGAGCGCTCGCAACTCCAAAACAAGGCCAAGGCGATGCGCGTTCTGCGCGCTCTCCTCTACGAGCGCGAGCGCGAGCGCCAGCAGGCCGAGCAGGCGGCGAACCGGCGATCACAGATTGGCTCGGGCGAACGGGCGGAGAAGATCCGCACCTACAACTTCTCCGAGAGTAGGGTCACCGACCACCGCGTCAAGTTGACGCTGCATCGGCTCGATCAGATCTTGGACGGCGACCTGGGCGAGTTCACCGACGCGCTTTCGGCCGAGGAGCAGCGTAGAGCGCTCGAGGCCGCGACGGCGTGAGCCCGTCCGCCGGGCCCGTCACTCTGCGCGAGGCACTCGCCGGTTCAACCGACTACCTCGCCCGGCGCGGGATCGAGCGCGCCCGCTTCGAGTCCGAGCTGATCCTCTCTCAGGCTCTCGGGCTAACTCGCATCCAGATCTATATGGATCTCGACCGCCCGCTCAGTCCCGAGGAACGCGAGCACTCGCGAGCGCTGGTCGAGCGCCGGGGCAAGCGCGAGCCGCTGGCCTACGTGCTCGGCGAGTGGGGCTTCAGGCGCCTGAAGCTGAAGACCGATGCGCGGGCGCTAGTCCCCCGGCCCGAGACGGAGATCTTGGTCGAGCGAGCGCTGGCGCTGATCGAGGGGCTGGAGGCGCCGCGTGTTCTGGATATCGGTACCGGCTCGGGCGCGATCGCCCTCGCGCTAGCCGATGAGCATCCTGGCGCGCGCATCGTGGCGCTGGACTCCTCGACGGACGCGCTTGCGCTGGCGCGCGAGAACGCAGAGGCCTGCGAGCTCGAGATCGAGCTCAGGCAGGGTGACATCCGCGACCCGATCGAGGGTGAGTTCGACTTGGTCGTCTCCAACCCGCCCTACGTGCTGCCCGAAGAGATCGAGGCGCTCGAGCCCGAGGTACGCGACTGGGAGCCGCGCGAGGCGCTCGTCGGCGTAGGAGTGCCCGAGGTGCTGGCCGAGCGCTCGAGCGAACTCCTCGTCCCTGGCGGCTGGCTCGCGGTCGAGCTGGGGGAGGGGCAGCAGAGCGCATACGCGGCTCTCCTCGGCAACCTCGGCTACCAGACGGTTACGATCACGCTCGACCTGAGCGGACGAGAAAGAGTGGTGGAAGCGAGATGGCCGTAGAGGGATTTCCGACCGATCGATACTCGGGGCGCGGTTTGATCGCCGGTCGTGCGGCTGACGGAGCCAGCTGGCTGCAGCTCTACTGGTTGAGCGGTCGCAGCGAGAATTCGCGCAACCGCGTGTTGATCGAAGAGGAAGGGCAGATCCGCACCGCCACCGCCGATCGTTCCAAGCAGGTGGATGGCACCTTCACGCTCTACACGGCGCTTTGCTCGCTGGATGGCTCTCACATCGTCGGCAACGGCGACCAGGTCGAGACCGTGGTCGAGGCGCTGGCTGTGGGCGGCTCGTTCGAACAGGCGCTCAGGACGCGCTCGGTCGAGGATGATCCGCCGATCTGGACGCCGCGTATCACCGCGATTGTGAGCGGCGACGAGCTCCGGCTCTCGAAGATCGGCAAGACGGGCCATGCCTTCCTCGAGGCGACGTCGCTCGAGCCGGGCCAGGGGCTCTGCCTGCACACCTACCGCGGCGACGGCAACCCGATCCTGCCCTTTGCCGAGGATCCCTACCCGGTGCGCCTCGAAGGCAGCGCCGAGGAGCTGGCGCGGTCGAGCTGGCAGAAGCTCGACCCGGAGCTACGGGTCTCGCTCGTGGTCAAGGAGATCGCCGCCGACGGCTCCTTCCGGCACGTCGTCGTCAACCGGTTGGCGGTTCCGGCCGGATAGCGCGGGCTGAGCGATGGGCGCCGTCTCGGATGCCGTCACAGTGCTGAGATCCGGCGCTCTCGTCGTTCTTCCCACCGACACCGTCTATGGCCTCTGCGCCTCGCCCCGCGAGGCGGCGGCGGTCGCCCGCAGCAACGAGCTGAAGGGGCGGCCGGAGCAGCCGATCGCGCTCTTGGGCGCATCGGTGCAGGCTCTCATCGATTGTGTTCCGGAGTTGAGCGGGCGCTGGCAGAAGCTGCTGGAAGCTCTTCTTCCCGGCGCCTACACGCTCGTGCTCCCGAATCCTGAGCACCACTTTCCCTGGCTCTCGCCCGGGCGTGAGGAGACGATCGGAGTTCGCGTTCCCGAGCTGCCCGAGCAGACACGGGAGGTGCTCGAGCAATTCGGAGCGGTTGCCGCCACGAGCGCCAATCGCCATGGCGAGCCCGATCCCAGAAGAGTGGAAGAGATTCCCGCGCAGATCCGAGCCGCGGCCGGCACCGTACTCGACGCGGGCGAGTTGCCGGGCACTCCTTCCACTGTTATCGATCTCATCGGGCCGGAGCCGGTCGTGCTGCGAATAGGCGCCGGAGATCCGGAGCGGGCGCTGGCCAGGCTCAGCGGTTGGAAGAATCGCTAGCGCGGAAAGCGCCGCTCGCCCGTCAGGCGCAGCTCGCCCTCGTGCCAGATATAGGTCTCGACCGTGATCTCGCCCTCGTCGAAGCCGTAGAGCTGGAGCCCGTGCGCCTCGCCTTGCCGGCGCGGCCTGGGACGACCGAAGCCGGGCGCCGTTGCAACGACCAGCGGCCTGATCCCGGCGCCGACGTCGAACTCGTGCCGCTCGATNNCTGGTGGATGTGTCCCGAGGCGACCAGGTCGACGCCGCCCTCCGCCAGTCTGCGCAATACGTTCCTGCGGCCCGAGAGCGGGCGCTTGCGCGCGCGCCAGGGCGCACAGGTGAGGTGGTGGTGCAGGAAGACGAGCCGGTAGACCTCGGGCGGTGTCTCGGCGAGTAGTCGCACCGTTCGCTCGAGCGAGGCGTGGCGAAGGCGCCCGGACTGCTGGCGCCAGGGGCGNNGCCCACTGGCGCTCGAACTCGCGCCACGGATGGCTGAAGCGGGCCGGGAAGGAGTAGGGGAGATCGTGATTGCCCGGCACGGCGATAACCGTCGGGCCGAGTGAGCGCAAGAAGGCCGTCGCCTGCTCGAACTGCTGCCTCTGGCCGCGGTTCACCAGATCGCCGCTGACGATGATCAGCTCCGGGCTCGCTCGCTCGATCAGCTCCTCGAGGCTCGGGCCGGCGACCTCGCCGCCCTTCGAGCCGAGGTGCAGGTCGGAAAGATGAAGAGCACGCACGGACACCTCCGCGGCACCCTATACACTCC
>PMXT01000174.1 GCA_003170995.1 Actinomycetota bacterium
ATCGCGCACGAGGCGGCCAGCGCGGGCCTCGTCGGCGACGCGCTCTTCTCCGAGCATCCGGGTCACCTGGGCGAGCTGGCGCGTGAGGCCGTCGAATCCGGTGCCCGCCGACTCGTGCTGGTGGGCGGAGACGGCTCAATGAACGAGATCGTGAACGGACTCGGCAAGCAGCTGAGCAAGGTCGAGCTGGCGCTGATTCCACGCGGAACCGGCTCGGATCTCGTGCGCGAGCACGCGATCCCGCACTCGGTGACAGACGCCGTGCGAGTCGCCCTGGAAGGAGAGCTGCGCCCGCTCGATCTGGGTAAGGCGACCTTCCACGCCTGGGACGGGAAGCAGGCCCAGCAATACTTCGCCAACGCCGCCGGGGCCGGCATCAGCGGGGCGATCGCCCGCCGCGTCAACGACGGGACGAAAGGGCTTGGCGCGCGGGGCAGCTACGCCTGGGCCGTGCTCGCCGTCTTCCCGCGCTGGCGCAACTGCAACGTGCGCCTGCGCGTCGATACCGTCGAGCGCGAGGGCAAGATGCACGAGGTGATCGCGGCGATCGGGCGCTACCAGGCCGGCGGCATGAAGCTCTGCCCCGACGCCGTCCCCGACGACGGGCTGTTCGACGTGCTGATCCTCGGCGACCTGAGCAAGGCCGATCTGGCCCGCAACCTGCACAAGACCTACCGCGGAACCCACCTCTCTCACCCCAAGGTGGACGTACTGCGCGGCAAGCTCGTCTCGATCGAAGCCGACGAGCCGCTGCCGATCCAGCTCGACGGCGAACAGCCCGGGACGACCCCGGTCGAGTTCGAGCTGATTCCGGGCGCGCTGCGCCTACGCGTACCCGCGCGCAACTAGCCTTCGGCCCGGTTACTTCTTCGCGGCCGGCTTCTTCGCCGGCGCCTTGCGCGCGGCCGGTTTACTCGCCGGCTTCTGCAGAGCCTTGATCTGCTTCTCGAGCTGGGCGACGCGCTTCTCGAGCGCCTCCACGCCGCTGACTCGCCGCTGAAGATCGTCGATACGATCTCGCAACCCGGTTAAGGCATCGAGCAGCTTCTGCGCGGCCGGTGATCCAGCGATCTTCTGCAGCGCTTCCTCGCCCTTGTCGGCGAGCTTACTTACGATATCCGGCGTACTCTGAGGCACCTTGCATCCTCTCCTGGCTTCGGTCATGAGCTCTGAATGCAGCGTAGCTGGCCAGCAGAGGTTCTGGAAGGGAGGCGGGCGGCGGCGCAGGAGACCTCCCGATTCGGGTGGCGCCCGAGAACTCGATTCTCAGCTCTCCGGGGAGGGTCGAAGATAATGCACCCCTCCGAGGGCATTTTCTTCCGCCTCTCTCGAGGATAGAAGATGTTCGAGGGCGTTGATCATCTGACCGATCACAGCATCGCCGCGGTGGCGGTTGAAGGGCGGGTTGAGCGCGTAGACGAGACCGTGATGGACGACGCCGCGCGTTTCCCAGTCGAGCCGAGCCTTCTCGTAATCGACGATGTTGTCGGTAACGATCGTGCGCCCGTCCTCCTGCGCCCGAGCGAACACCTCGTCGTCCGACCAGCCGGCGTAGCGACTTTCTTGGGCGGGCTCGTTGATCGCGATCACGTCGAAGCGGCGTCTGCGCAGCTCGACGGCGATCGTCGGTGTCCAGATCTCGTCGAGAAGGAGTCTCACGCGGCAGACGCAACGCCGAGAACGCGCCGTAGACGCTCGGCGGCTTCCTCGTTCATCCGGATTCGCTCGTCGACGTCATCCGGATAGGCGGCGTAGTAGCCGGCTGCCAGTTCGATCTTGCTGCGATCGATACCCGTGAGGCCGGCGACCGTCTCGATTGGATCCCGCGCGCCCTCCCGAGCCGCTCCCTTCAGATCGCGGACGATCTCCCAGACGTCCGGGCCGCCGACGATGCCGGCTCGTCTTCCCGTCGGACCCGAGCGGAAGATGATCCCCGGGAACTCTTCGATCTGGAGGCCCTCGTCGATCAGCCGCTCCGCCACCCGTGCCTTCGACTGCCCGGTCCTGCCGCTGTGAGCGGCGAGCTTCTCGACCACCTCTGCCGAGAATCTCGCCGAGAACGAACTGGTGCGCTTGCTTCGAGTCATCGGCATCTTCTCATCACTAAGTAATACTATGTAGCACACGTCCAGCAGACGAGGCCAGCGCTTCGAGAGCCGAGGTCGAATGCCGTCTCTCGCTTCCTCGGCCGGCGGCTCCCTGCGCCCGGGCGCGACTGCGAGGCCTGCTCGATCCCAACCGCCTCGATTGCGAGTGTCTGGTTTCCGTCGGCGTCGTAGGAGAAGAGCTCTCGCTGGCTTGCCAGGTCGCGGGCGGCCGACTCCAGGCCGTCTGGGTAGTAGTCGGTGTACATCGCGCGGGTGTAGTCGACTACTCCCGGCGTGCCGGTGCCATCGGGGAGACGGGCCGACTGCCAGCCCTCGGGCGTGTAGTCGTAGCGGGTGGAAAGACCAGTCGTGCCGTCGGTGGTCGAGAAGATGGCGCCCGTGTCGAGGTAGCTGGTGGTGGTCTTCTCGGCCGCGGCGAG
>PMXT01000116.1:0-3610 GCA_003170995.1 Actinomycetota bacterium
CCGTGCAGCCCGACCTCGGCGCCGCACTCGAGCAGCGTCTCCACCAACCTGGGGCGCAGCTGGTCGTAGAGCTCGGGCGCCGGACCGTCCGCCGGATGGCGTTGATCGGCCATGACGAAGAAGGTCGAGCGAGCGCCGCGGCGCCTGAGCTCGGCCGTGACCTGCTCGAAGCGCCAGTAGGGATCGCTGCCTCGCAGCTTGTGTCGAGGAACGGCTGCGAGCGCCCTTGCTTCGCGATAGGCCGCTCGAGCATGGCCCTTCAGGGCGGCGCCCTTGAAGCGCGCCGCCGAGCCGACGATGGCGCGACGCGTCCAGCGCCAGGGAACGTCCACATCGGTCGAGAGCGCGACTGCGAAGTGGGCCCCACCCCAGCGGCGCGACACCACACCGAGCTTCCGGCGCAGGCGCTCGAGCGGCGGATCGAGCGGATCGAGCGAGGAGAACGCTCCCAAGAAGCGCCCGTGCTCGTCGCGGCGCCCGTTCAACTCTTCGACTCGGGCCAGATCGAAGAAGGCCGCGGCTAGATCGTCAGCTTCAGGCCGCTCGCCTCGCGCCACTAGCTCCCAGGCTTGCTCGTTGTAGGGAACGTCGTCGCCAAAGCCGAGCTCGGTCGCTCCGATCGTGTCGAGCACCCAGCGGGCTCGCCGTTCGATCTGCGCCGGTATCACCGGCATCCTGCCTCCGGGATCGTCACACCGCGATGCTAGCTACTTCCCTCGCCCGATCCAGAGCCGCGCCCCAAACCGGTACGCGCTTGCTCGACCGGACTAGACGCTCGTCTGCTCCGTCGGGAGAGACGCCTTCTTTGCCGTCTCGGCGACCTGCCTACTGGGCTCCTGCGCACCCTCCGCGCCACTAAGTAGCAAAGCGAGCACGCCTCCGACAAGCGGCCAAACCAGATACGAGGTCTGGAAGACGCGCGCGATGAAGAGCAGCAGGAAGACCGAGAGCGAGAACCCGACCGCTCCGGTCCAGGGCGACCGCGACCGTCGCTGAAGCCAGAGCAACCACACTGTCACCGGCAACCAGACGAAGAGCGCCAGCGGGATGAACGGGTAGTAGCCCGTGCGGCTTCCGATGACGTGTGCCCGCAACAGCAAAGAGGCCAGGCCGTAGCCGATGATCCGGTAGGTACCGGTTCCGTACGTCACCGTGTCGGTCCAGAACGCGTGCGGGTCGGCCGCGAGAAACGGGACGAGGCCCGCCAGGACAACGGCAGCGAATGAGATCGCCGGTGCCTTCAGGCGTCGCCATTCCGCTTCGAGAAGGAGCATGGCGAACAGGAAGGGGACGGCGACGAGAGCGAACTGCTTGAGCAAGACGGCACCCCCGATCAAGGCTGCCGCCGAGCTGAAGCGCGATCGAGAGGCGAGGCCGAAGGCACAGACCACCAATAGAAGGCTGAGCGCGTCAGCCGTGCCGAACCAGGCTGCGTGGATGATCAGAGGATTGGCGGCCAGAAGCGCCCCGAGAGCCAGCCGAGGCCCAAGCCGGCCCGGAAACAGCAGCGCGGCGGGAAACAGAGCGAGCGTGCAGAGAGCGACCAAGAAGCGAAAATCAGATAGGGGTCGCGGCAGCACGCCCCAGGCCGCCGCGACGAGAGCAGTGCCGGGGAAGTAGGCGAAGTGGTGCAGCGCCACCTGCTGACGCTCGGTCTGCGGCTTGGTGGTGCCGTCGAGGCTATAGAAACGCTCGAGCCCCGACGAGCCATAGTCGTGACCGTAGGGATTGGAGCCTTGCTGCAGCAGCTTGCCCGCGATCTCGATCTGGTACGTCGAGTCGTTGGTATAGAACCACGGCGCCGTCGATTGCCGTAGCCCGGCCTGCAGCGCTACGGCGGGCAACACGAGCGCGACGATCACGACAGCGGCGCAGATAACAGCCCAGCGCAGACGGAGCCTGCCACTGACAAGAACGACCGCGACCAGGCAGGCGACCAGAACACCCACCAGCACGGCGATCGAGCGAAGCAGCCCCAGATCCCAGCGACCGTGCGCGGCCGAGACCAGAGAGGAGAAGAGGCCGCCGGCATGCACAGGGCCAGTCCGAAACGCCCACGCGTCCAGGCCTAGCATCGGTACGTTGAGGATGACGAGACCACCGAGCGTGGCGACAAAGAGCCAGGCCTCGCCCCCCCAGAGTATTCGACCGTCGCTTCGCCTCAACTGGTGCACGGTCACATCTTCACGACCGGCGAGGATGGTAACTCAGCCCTTCGACTTCACCGACCGGCCCTGAAAGGCTATGAGGCGTCCGTTCAGCGAGAAGAAGTAGCGCCTGTTGGTCGCGATCCCCGGCGAGAACTTGCCCATGCCCAAGTGCCACACGATCTTGCCATCCGATGTGCTGGCGGCGTACGTATCGCCCTCCAGCGTCGAGAAAAAGACGAGCTTGCCGACCACTAGCGAGGGCGCCAGGATACGGCCCGAGACACTCGTGCTCCAGAGAACCGCACCAGTCGTAGCCCTGAACGCCGTCAGGCGGCCGGAAAGAGTCCCGACGAAAATCCGACCGCTCGCAACGGCAGGTGTGCCGTACGTCAGTGCTCCGAGACTGTAGGTCCAAAGGGTCCGCCCGCTTGCAGCCGAGAGCGCGATGACCTTGCCCGAGCGAGCGACCGTGAAGATCCGCCTCCCGTCCGAGGAGGGGCTGGCATAGAAGCTCTCGTATCTGAGGTAATCGCGCCGCACCTGCACGGCCCAGATGCGGTGGCCGTTGCCGCGACGCAGGCAGGCAATCAACCCGCTGTAGGTAGTGATGCAAACCCGGCCCGCGACAAGCGAAGGGCTGGAGCTTATGCGGCCGCCCGTGTCGTACACCCATAGCGGCCGCCCGTTGCGGACTTTCAGGGCGTAAAGCTTGCCGTCGGCCGCACCGACGTAGACGATGCCCCTGGCAACGACGGGCGACGATTCAACCGGGGTACCTGTCTCGAGCTGCCAGAGCAGGTGGCCATCCGAACGTCTGAAAGCGGTCACAGTCCCACCGTGCGAGCTGACGATTAGGCGGGGGCCGGCAATCGCCGGCGTCGAAGCCGTATAACCCCGAGCCTTCCGCGCCCAGACGATGTGGCCGGTCTGGGCATCGATCGCCAGCGTCCTACCCTGCTCGAGGTTGACGTAGAGATACCCGTCACAGTAGCTCGGCGGATACTCCATGAGATTGTGCACCCCACGCGTCCAGAGGATCTTTCGCGGCCGCCCGAGGTTCACGTTCGGCCGAGCGAGAGTCCGCATTGCGTCTCCGCCGAAGTTGTTCCAGCAAGTTTCGCCGACTCCGGCGCGGGGGGGCTTTTTCGGTGGGCGCGGCGCCTGGTTCGAGACTGTAGACGTCTTGATCGTCACGCTCTCGAGCGAAGTTACCGGGCCACCAACGCCCGGACTCCGAAAGTGGAAAGCAAGCGCGGCCCCGAGCACCGAAACACAAAGTAGGGCAACGATCCCCAGAGGTATGAGGAATCGCTTTTTCTTGATCCAGCGAGGAAGACTTCGCAACCCGCCCGAGTATACCGGCGAGTTTTGGAACCCATTCCGGTAGGGATGGGCTCTTGGAGTTCGTTTCAAATGAAGCCCTCAACCGCCTGGCCGCGCTCGGCGGCGCGCTGTGTTGT
>PMXT01000116.1:3627-8208 GCA_003170995.1 Actinomycetota bacterium
GTCGTCAATTGAAACGAGCTCTTAAGCACGCCTTACTCCGTGCGCGCGACCCGCGGCAAGCATGCCGCTGCCATCGCCAGAGCCCCCCAGGTGATCGGATCCTCGAAGAAGCCGCTATAGGAGAGCGAGTGCACGAACAGCACGCCAAAGACGGCTGCCAGGGCGAGCCCGATCGTCGAGTCGCGCCTCCACGTCTTCCGCAGCGTGATGAACGCTCCGGCGAACCAGGCCAGGTAGGCGGCGAGACCGACGATTCCTAGCTCGGCGGCGACGGTAAGTGGCGTCGTATGCGAGGTGTCTCGCCTGACAGATGCGCGCGACACGGCCTCCTCCTGAGCCGCAAGCGGCTGCGAGCCGACGCCCACCCCGATCAGCGGGTTGCTACGAAAGACGTCGAAGGTGATCGAGGCCAGATGCGAGCGCCCGCTGGTCAGATGGCGTAGAGAGTGGCCCTGAACGTTCACGACCATGAGCCCCGCCCCAACTAGCGCAAGCGTGACGGTGCAGATCGAGATCGCCCGACGAGTGCGGCGATCGGTGACGACAAGCGTAGTGCCGACCACAACAACGAAGAGCGCAACGAGGCTCGACTGGGAGTACGAGTAGTACAGGCCCATCCAGACGAAGGCGATCAGAGCCGCCGCGACAGCAAAGAGCAAGCGCCTCTGCCACATCAGCACCACGAGCAGGCTCAGCGCGAGCGCGAGATGCCGCCCGTAGATGTTCGGGTCGTAGAAGAGAGAGTTGGTTCGGAAGAAGCTGGCGTAGGTGTTCGCCACCTCCAGGGGCCGCGAGAAGAAGACGCGATGGGCCAATTCCTCCCACAAACCGAAGGCCGAAAAAGCAATCGCCTCTCCTACCAAAACGAACGCGAGGGCCTTTGGAAGCCACGATCGATGGGGCTCGTGCACAACGACGGCAATGAGCGCCAAGAAGGGGAAGAGAAAGGCAGCGAGCTCTATCGATCCCGCATGCACGTCCTTCGCCCAGAGCAGAGAGAGCGCGTACAAGCAGATCAGAGCTGCGCTCGGAATGGCGAGCGAGCGCTCGATACGGCGCGCAGGCGCGCCACGGAAGAGCCTCCACGCAAGCGCTAGCGCGGCCGCCGCAAGCACTCCGTAGAGCGGTAAGAGCAGCCTCACGTACTGCGAGCCAAGCGCTAGTCCGATGCGGAAGGGCGCGACGAGCAGTATTAGTAGCGGTGCGACGCCCGCGTAACGCGTCAGTAGGAGGGCGAGGCCGACAACGCCGAGCGCTAAGCCGACGAGCGCACCGGCTCGCAACGGCGAGGCGACGAGAAGCCTCAGATCGTGCCCGGGGATGAGCGCGAGCGCCAGCCCCGCTTCGGCCGCCGCCAGAAGAGCCAAGCCCGAGAGAATCCCTCGATTCCCGCCGAGCAACACCGGAAAGCTCGCGAGTGCCCCTAGAAATGCGGCCACGTAGGCTAGATCGATGTGAGACATAGGCTTGCGCCGCAGACACTAGCTGCCTTCCAGCAGGGATTGGTGCAACATCTCGAGATCGGTCTCCTGCGTCGGCCCGGTCGAGCGACCTTCTCCAACGGTTGAGAAAGACCCACAAGCGCACTGGTATCACCGGCCTGGAGCCTTATTCCGGTAGAGATGTGCGATCGAGGGGGTCAAGCCATGAATCGGCCGCCTCTGGGCGTGCAGACCTAATGGAATAGGCTCTGCTGAATTGCCGCGCTCGCGCGCCCGTTCGTTCGGCCGTATGCTGGCGCAGTCTTTCGTCTCGCACCGCGATGCCCCGCATGGCCACGAAGGTTCTCATCGTCAGCTTCTACTTTCCACCGGCAGGCGGCGGTGGTGTTCAGCGTTGGCTGAAGCTCGCCGGCTACCTGCCCGAGCACGGAATCGAGACGCACGTCCTTGCCCCCATCGATCCTCGCTGGATACAGAGCGACCCCGAGCTCGAGATCCCGGCGCAGGCGCACGTCCATCGCGCCCGCTATCTCGGCCCGAGCGGAATCCGGCCGGCCGAGAAGCTGCTCGGTCTGAGCAGGCCGCGACGGCTCTGGCGCCGGGCGCTACTCACGCCGAGGCGCCTGCTCGTTCCCGACGAGAACGTCAGCTGGCTCGCGAGCGCACTCCCAGCCGCGCTGCGGATCATTCGACGCGAGGGTATCGACGTCGTGGTCACCACCTCGCCGCCGACCTCCGTGCACATGATCGGCGCGCTACTGCGGCGTCGCACCGGAGTGCGTTGGGTCGCCGACCTGCGCGACTCGGTCGTTGCCAAGTCAGACCGCCATTACGAGCGTACGCTCGTGCGCCTCAAGGAGAGAGCGAACCGCGGGCTCGCTCGCACCATCGCCCGCAAAGCGGATGCGATCGTCTGTGTGACGCCGACGATCGCCAGCGAGATGACCGAGCTCGGAGCGCGCGGCGAGACACTGGTGATCCCGAACGGAGCCGACTTCGACGATTTCGCGAGCATCGCGTACGAGCCCGGTGAGCGCTTCCGCATCACTCACACGGGAAACTTCTTCGGCAAGCGCGACCCGCGTCCGTTCCTAAGCGCCTTGGCTCAGATCGACGCGCCGATCACGGCTCGCTTCATCGGCGAGTTCAGGACGGCCGACAGGTTGTGGGCCGAGAGTCTCGGCTTGGGCGAGCGGCTCGAGCTGACTCGCTTCCAGCCGCACGCGCAAGCGATAGCCTCGCAACGAGATTCCGAGGCACTGCTGCTCCTGATTCCCTACTCCGGAGGTCGCGGCACTGACGTCACCTCGGGGAAGATCTACGAGTACCTCGCGGCCAGGCGCCCGATTCTCGCGGCGGTACCGCCAGAGGGCGCGGCTGCCAAGCTGGTGCGCGAGGCCGGTGCCGGTCTCGTCGCGGCGCCCGACGACAGTGATGCCATCCGCTCCGCTCTCATTGAGCTGATCGAGCGCTGGCGCAAGGGAACGCTCGACGACGTCGAGCTCCCGCCCGATCTAGTCCGCAGCATCGATCGCAACGAGCGCATGCGCGAGATCGCCGAGCTGATCGAGAAGGTCGCGTCCCTCTGATCGGCCGAGCGACCGACCGGGCTAGAGCCGGCCGAGATGCTTGACGTAGCGGTACAGGTGAACCAGCCCCGGCTTGGGATCGCGAAGCGAGAGGATGGGCTCGACGAAGGGCGGCCACGGCAAAACGGGGCGCTCGCCTCTCATGAACGTGATTGCCCAGTGCTTCTTTCTCCGGCCCTCGCTCGTGCGCGGCTCTGGCGGCCGACCGGTCAGATCCAGGTAGGCGATGTGAGGCAGGTTCACGCCGCAGGCGACCGCGAGCGTGTGCCAGCTCCAGAGCCGCGGGTTTATCTCCATCAACTTGAACTGTCCGTTGCGCGGATCGCGCTTGAATTCGACCTGCGAGATACCGGAGAAGTCGCAGGCCCGCAGCAAGCGAAGGGAATCCTCGATTAGCTCGGGCTTCCAGAGCGACTCACCGTGTCGGCAACAGCCGACGCCCCGCGGCACCAGCTTGCGGCTGCGCGGAGTCTGGCGAAGCTTGCGGCCGCAGAAGACGCCCAGCGCGCGACCGTTGGCATCGAGGTAACTACCCACGGTGTACAGCTCCTTGTCGCCGCCGGGAACAACCTCCTGCAACATCGGGGCGTAGGGCTCGGCTTTCGCGTAGGCCTCGTCGAGGTCGGCCATCGAGTCACAGCGAAAGACACGCCGCTTGGGGTAGACCTTGCGAAAGGCGATCGGCTCTGACGGCTTGACGAAGAGCGGAAAGCCGAGCTCGCTCGCCGCCTGCCGGGCCTCGGAGGCCGAGCCAGGGTAGAGCGTTCGCGGCGTAGCAACGTTCACTTCCGCGGCGCGGGCCAGTTGCCAGCTCTTCTGCTGAAGCACGTCGAGCTTCTCGGAATCGGGGGACGGAGAGAGCAACTTGCCACCGAGATCGCGCAGCGCGCGGGCGACCGAAGCCAGACCATCGTCGTGGGTGGCGAAGATCGGCGTCGGTGCGGGCAGCAGCTCAACCAGCTCGGCAAGGAAGGCTGCGAAGCGCTGCTCGGCGGCGTACGGGTCCGGGCAAAGCACCGACAACCCGTAACGAGAGCGAAACCCGATCGCGTAGGAACGGTGGTCGAGTGCTATCACTCGCACACCCGCGCGCGCCAGTGCCCGGATCGTGCCGAGACCATTGATCCAGTCGACATCGAGAACAATCGCGGGCGGCGCGGAAGAGCCATCGAGAAAGCGCTCGATGCGCGAGCGCGCCGCTTGATCGATGATCTTCTCGCCCACCAGGAGGTGATCGTACCGGCAGCCGGAGTCGCGTAAGCCTTGGAACCGATTTTCAACAAAGCACTCGACCGCTCGGTCGAAGAGCCGGCCTCCCGAAACAAGTTCCAGATACGATCGATCGCCGGCCCGGTATCTTCGGCGCCCTTTTTCGATGGCTGCAGCGAATCAAATAGCGACGAAGCTCAAGCGGAGATGACCGCTCGATGATTCGAAAGCAGATAGGTCGCCTCGCTCAGCAGTCCCTGGTCTACGGAATCGGGGGCATAGTCTCACGCTTCGCCGCGATCTTCCTGCTCAAGGTCTACACGCACTTCTTGACGCGGGCG
>PMXT01000045.1 GCA_003170995.1 Actinomycetota bacterium
GCCCGGCGGAATCGTCTCCCTAGCCGACAGGTCGTCATTCTGCTAGAGCTTCTTAGGGATACTGAGGCGCGGGGTCTCGAATCGCGTGCTCTCGAATATAGTTCGAGTCCGTAGGTGTTATTGCGATATCGTAGAGTCCTTAGCTAAATGGGAGACAAAGCAGAAACCCACGCCGAGCCGAGAGACGTCCTGTTCGAGGTCTGGTCGCTCATGTACAGCGTCGGCGGTTTGCTCGACGCGGTGCTCGCTGGCTCGGGCTTGAACGCTGACGAGTTCGGCTTCTACAGCGCGGTGATCGGCAACCAGCCGGTCACTCCCAAGAGGATTTCCGAGCTGGTCGGGATGCCGCCCACGACGGTGTCGTCGTTTCTGACCCGACTTGTTGCTCGTGGTCACATCTCCAAGACGACGAACCCAGCCGACGGACGGTCCTTTCTGATCGAGCTCACCCCGACGGGTCTCAAATGCCATAACGAGGCCTGGATACGCTTCGTGCCTGCCCAGGATGCCGTGATCGATCGGCTGGAACTACCTGTGGGGCAGGTGACCGACACACTGCAGCGGCTGAACGAAGCCGTTCGGGCGGCCACGCCGGCCAGCGCGTGAGCTGACTAGGTCTGCGACTCTTTGTGGCCTACTAGAAGCGGATTCGGTCGCAGCTGCCGGTCTCCGGGTTGTAGCGAGTCGAGGCGGGACACGCCTTCACGATCGGCGCCGGTTTAGGTTTGGTAGCGCCGGGCGCGGTGCTCCCGCGACCGGTCAAAGCTGCGGGCGCCGTGGCTGCATTGCTCCCTCGTGAGGACGAGCTAGTTCGGCAGGCTCCGGCGGTAGCGACAAGCGAAAGCAAGACGAGCACAGCAAGGCAGCAGACGACGAGAAGGGGCCGTGAAGCGCGTGCTTGCCGATGTGAGCTCTCTTGCCGCATAGGTGCGCGAATACGAGGGGTTCGCTCGAATCGTAGGACGCCGCCGCCGTGACGCAATCCCCGTTCTAGGTAGATCTGGCTGGCTCTAGCGGTTACGCGCCCAGCTCGGCGAGGAGCGGCGCGCAGTCGAGTGGTTCGAAGCCGAGCCTGGCGGCGATCTCTTCGTTCGAGGGGCGCGTGCCCTCGGCAAAGAGCGAGCGCAGAAAGTCGCCCGTCTTTGCGCTCTGCCACCAGTCCTCGCCCACTTCTTCCAGGAGTGAGGCGCGAAGCTGCGCCGAGCGTATCCAGGCGCGCAGGTAGTCGGCCGAGTAGAAGCCGGAGTCCATGTCGGAGAGGAACCAGTCGGGGCGGTAGCGAACGCCGGTCGCCGCCAGCTGGTGCTCGGCGTAGCCCTTCTCTGAACCGCCCTCGTGCGCGAAGCGTCCCCAGAACTCGAGCTCAAACTGGAGCTTGGCGACGTAACGACGGAAGAGCATGACCTCGATGAAGAGGCCTGCCTCGGCGTTCTCGCGCGCCGTCTTTTCGGGCAGCGAGAAGTAGTGCTCGTGCCAGCCCGGCTCGTTCACGATCTTGGCCGAGATGTAGGAGTAGATCTCGGTCAGAGCGTGATCGCGCGAGAGGCTGCGGAAGGCATAGGGAAGAGCCGGATCGCAACCGCCGTAGTGGAGCGCGTGCCCGGCCTCGTGCAGAAGAGCTTCGTAGTCGTGCAGACCGCCCTGGGCGCGGGTGATCAGATGAACAACCTGGGGCGGGTCGGAAGCGATCACACAAGCGCGCGGCGACTTCTGGGGACGGTCGTCGAGGTCGAGGCGGATGTTCGGCATCGCCATCAGGTCGAAGCCGAGCCGCCCCAGCGTGTCGAGGCAGACCTCGGTCGCGCGCTCGCGCGTGTAGGTGCTCGCAAGCGGCGAGAGGCGGCGCATATAGGCGACTTGGTGCTGACGCGGAAGATCGTCGCGCCCGCTTCCAAGCAGACGGTCGAACCAGCGCTCGCGCAGCTCGCTCCAGCGCTCGTCGAGCCGCTCGGAGACCACGGCCAGGGCGCTCTCCAGCTCGCGGAGCGAGAGCGCCTTCTCCTCCTCGCTGCGCTTGATCGGGTCGGGCTGACCCGAGAGCTCGGCCTCGAGCGTCTCGGCGGCGGTGATCAGCGCCAGCTGCTTGGAGTTGAAGCGCGCCGATTCGTCGGCTTGAAGCTCGCCCAACTCGTCGCGGTCGGCGTAGGTGTCGAGCACCGCGGTGCGCGCCTGCGCCGTCCTGAGCGACATCTCCTCGTTCTTCCAGACGACGCGGGCGGCCAGGATCTCGTTCTCGAGCGCATCCTCGCGCTCGGCCAGCTCGGCGGCGACGATTCCGCCCTCGCAGGTCTTACGCAGACGGTAAAGCCTCTCGACCTCGTCCGCGGAGGCGTCGGCTGTCTTCGCCTGGTGCTCGGCCTCGGCCAGCGCCTCGAGCTGGGCGCGCGTGAAGAGATCGCTGTAGCGGGCGACAACCTCAGCCTGCTCGGAGACCTCCTTCTCCCCCACCCTGACTGCGCGAGCCTCCTCTGAGCGTTCGAAGAGAAAGTGCGAAAGGCGCGTCTCGAAGGCGCCTGGATCCCGAATCTCCGTCTCGCTCATGGGTTGGACTCTATCGATCGGCACCTGAGCCTTTGTGACCGAAGCGGCGATGCAAGGAAACGGAGGAACCCTGCCGGGGCCCGCACGCACGTCTCGAGCACCCCCCCTCCCCCTCCGGTGTCAGACACCGCTCAGAGGAACTGCTCGCTGTCAAGGTCCGAGTGTGCCGAAAGGATGACTTCGACTCGCGGTTTCAGGCGATCCGCAGCACCGCCGCGCCAACCAGGCGACCGCTACGGATGTCGTCGAGCGCCTCGTTCGCCTGTTCGAGCGAGTACTCCGTCACCGAGGTGTGAACGGGCACCTGCGGTGCCAGCTCGAGAAACTCGTGCCCGTCCTCGCGCGTCAGATTGGCGACCGAGGAAAGCGAGCGCTCGCCCCAGAGCTCGGCGTAGGGGAAGGAGGGGATGTCGGACATGTGGATGCCGGCGCTGATTACCCTGCCGCCCTTGGCCGTCGCCCGCAGCGCCTCGATCATCAGCGCTCCCACCGGCGCGAAGACGATGGCGGCATCGAGCTGCTCGGGTGGACGCTCGTCAGAGCCGCCGGCCCAGTCGGCGCCGAGCCCGCGTGCGAACGCCTGGCCCTCCGAGTCGCCGGGCTTGCTGAAGACAAAGACGCGCCGGCCCTGGAACTTGGCGACCTGGCAGACGATGTGCGCCGAGGCGCCGAAGCCGTAGAGACCGAGGCGCTCCGCGTCGCCCGCCAGCCGCAACGAGCGATAGCCGATCAGCCCAGCGCAGAGAAGCGGCGCCGCCTGCAGGTCGGCGAAGCCCTCCGGGATCGGAAGGCAGTAGCGGTGATCGGCCACGGCGTACTCGGCGAAGCCGCCGTCAATGTCGTAGCCGGTGAAGCGCGCGCTGTCGCAGAGGTTCTCGCGGTCGCTTCGACAGTAGCGACACTCGCCGTCCGTCCATCCCAGCCAGGGAACGCCGACGCGGTCGCCGAGCTCGAAGCCCTCGGTGCCGGAGCCGAGCCCGGCGACCGTGCCAACGATCTGATGCCCGGGGATGAGCGGCAGCTTGGGACCTGTCAGATCGCCGTCGACGATGTGCAGATCGGTGCGACAGACTCCGCAGGCCTTGACCTCGATCAGGAGCTGGCCGGGGCTGGGCTCGGGCTTCGGGATTTCAGCCAGGCGCAACGGTTGGCGCTGGGCTTCGAGGATCATGGCGCGCATCGCTCTCTCCGCTGGGATTCTGCGCTACGCGTCGGCGAGCGCGGCGGCTGATCGCAGGCGCTCGAGCGTCTTCTCGCGACCGAGCAGCTCGATCGACTCGAACAGACTGGGCGAGACGTTCGTGCCGGTCACGGCGACGCGGATCGACTGAAAGACCTGGCGCGGCTTGAGCCCGAGCGAGTCGGAGAGTGAGCGCAGCGCCTGCTCGATCTCCGGCGTCTCAAAGGGATCGAGACTCGCGATCGCCCCTTCGGCCGCCGCGAGCACCAGACCGTCGAGGAGCTTCGCGTCAGGCGTCACGTCGTGAAAGAAAAAGCCTGCATATTCCGGGTACCGTCCGAGCTTGACGAGCTTCTCGCGCACAATTGGCACCGTGCGTCG
Source organism: Actinomycetota bacterium (assembly GCA_003170995.1). Classification (GTDB taxonomy): domain Bacteria; phylum Actinomycetota; class Thermoleophilia; order Gaiellales; family Gaiellaceae; genus Fen-549. The sequence continues at coordinate 4,103 of PMXT01000045.1, forward strand.
CGCGAGCTCGTCGTCCCAGTCGAGCCCCTGCTCGCCGAGGAAGGTCGTGAGCGCGCCGGCATAGGCGTTGGGCTCGAGCGCCCGCAGGTAAGCGCCGTTCATCCACTCCAGCTTCTCGTAGTCAAAGGTGGCCGGCCGGGCGATGACGCGCTCGATCGTGAAGCGCTCGACCAACTCCTGGCGCGACATGATCGTCGTGCGATCGTCGTAGCTCCAGCCGAGCAGCGCCAGGTAGTTGACGAGCGCCTCGGGCAGATAGCCCTCGCGCCGGAACTCGTCGACGCCGACCGCGCCGTGCCTCTTCGAGAGCTTCTTGCCGTCGGTTCCGAGCACGTTCCCAACGTGGGCGTAGACGGGAATGTCGGCGCCGAGCGCCTCCAGCACGCGGATCTGCTTGGGCGTGTTGGAGACGTGGTCGTCACCGCGGATGACGTGCGTGATGCCGTCGAGCCAGTCTTCCAGCGGCGAGGCGAAGTTGTAGGTCGGGCGTCCGTCGGAGCGCAGGATGATGAGATCGTCCAGCGTATCGTTAGCAACCTCGAGCCGACCGCGCACCGCGTCGTCCCAGCCCGTCACGCCCTCGTCGGGCATGCGGATGCGGATCGCGCCCTCGTCCTCGTAGGCCTTACCCTCCTCCAGCAGGCGCCGCGCCTCGACCTGACAGCGCTCCATGCGATCGAGCTGGAAGGTGACCTCCCCGTCCCAGTCGAGACCGAGCCAGGCCAGCGACTCCTTGATCTGCTCGGTCGCCTCGGCGACCTCGCGGCCGGTGTCGGTGTTCTCGATCCGCAGGTGGAACTCGCCGCCGACGTGACGGGCGTAAAGCCAGTTGAAAAGCGCGGTGCGCACGCCGCCGATGTGGAGGAAGCCGGTTGGCGACGGAGCGAAGCGAACTTTCACGGTCATCTAGGTATCGTACTGACGGCTGAAAATCTCCGGTTTTCGGCCGTGGACTAACGAAAAGCTGAGCGCGCCTGATGGCGCCGGCTCAGCTTTCTGCTCCTACCTGCGCAGCGAGAACGAGGATTGATTTGGGGAGTCCGAGTTGTGTTGGGGACGAGCGTTTGTGAGCCGCGCCCGTCATGCCGGTCGCGGCGGCGCGCCTAATAACTCGAATCAAAAAGAAGCACTCCACCGCCTGGCCGCGCTCGGCGGGTGTTCATTCTGATTCGAGTTCTAAGTATCTACTCGCTCCGCGAGTGATCCTCGGCGGTAGTTGGGAGCTCGTCGCTCGCCTGTGCTCGGCTGTGGATCTACAAGTGGGACCGGCCAGACTCGTTTTGTCGTGTCCTGGACGCGAGTTCTTCGGCGGCCGCGTTCAGCCTCCGGCGGCATCGACTCCGCGCTGGGCCAGTGTTCAGAAATGTCCCTTGACGGTTCTGGCCTGTACCACCTACCTAGAGTCGAGCCGGGGCGCAGGGTCAAACCTCCGGCGCGCTCGAACACCACTACGCCCCCAGTCGCTCAACACCGCCACGTTGAAGAGCGAGTTACCCGGAGGGTTTGGCGGTTCGATTGGCGAAACAGCGTAGACTCACTCTATGAGCAACCTCATCCCCTTCGACACATCGACTCCCTTCCGGACACTTGCGTGTCCATCTTCAGGGTGCCAACGGAGAAGCGGGCCAACTCCACCGTGTCGTTCTTGAGCGACGAGACCGCCGCGACGAGGCTTCGAACGGCGGAGGATCGTGATCACACCGCGGTGCTTCATGATCGTCGCGCGGAGCGTCGTGATGCGCTCGCTCGTCTGGATGATCTGCGGGACGACGCGGACGCGAGTCGGGACGACATTCTCCTGCGGGCCGCGAGTGATCGGGCGCGGGCGGCGGCCGATCGGGTCGAGGCAGCCGACGACCGTGCCCTGGCGGCCGCCGATCGGGAGGAGGCAGCCAGTGAACGGGCTGAGGCGCTCCGGAACAACAGCGAATCTGCAGACAACTTGAAGCTCGCGATGACGGACGCCCTGACGGGCGCGTGGACGCGCAGGTTCGGCCTCGAGAGCGTGTCGCGCGAGCTCGATCGTGCACATCGCACGGGTGCCCCGCTCGCGCTGGCGTTCATTGACGTCGACGGCCTGAAACAGGTCAACGACAGTCAGGGCCATCTGGATGGCGATACGCTGCTCCAGCTCGTCGGCGAGACCGTTCGCGCGAATGTCCGCCCCTACGACGTGATCGTGCGCTACGGCGGCGACGAGTTCGTCTGCGCGATGCCAAATCTCCGCGCGCCTGAAGCCAGAGTTCGCTTCGAGAAGATCGCGGCAGCACTGACAGCAGTCAATGCGGAGCACTCGGTCACGTACGGCCTTGCCGAGGCTGAACCCACCGACAGTCTCCAAGAACTGATCGCCCGCGCCGACGACGCCTTTCTCAAAGTCCGACGCACCCGGCGGTGAATCTCGGGCGCGATGCCCGGTGCATCGCTGCAGAGGCTCATCCGGTGCTGAGTAAGCCTAATAACTCGAATCAAAAAGAAGCA
>PMXT01000124.1 GCA_003170995.1 Actinomycetota bacterium
GCTTCTTTTTGATTCGAGTTATATGCGCACCGGTGTTGGGGGTAGCGGACATTCGCAGCGCGCGCGATCCAGAGCGCGTGCGATGAGGGATGGCGCTCGGCTCGATCGCTCAACCGTGTTGTGGGCGAGCCCTAGATTCGCGGACGGTGCCGGCTCACTAGCAGCGGCCCCTCAGCCGCCGTGCGCGCGCACGAACGCGAGCGCGGAGCGAGCCTCGGCTTCGCTCCTCGAGCCGACGCTCCAGAGCGCCTCGACGCGCTTGTCGACCGCGATCAGAGTCTCGAGTGCCTGAGCCCCATGCCACCAGCCGAACTTGGCACCGGTGACGATCCAGGCGTGCTGGAACAGCCAGTAGCGCTCGTTGGCGGCGCTGACCTGGTGGTGCGAGTCGAGCCAGGTGCCCAGGTTTTTCGCTCGCTGCGGAAGCGGTATCTCGTCGAGCGGCTCGGGGTTTGCCCCGGCGATCTTGAAAGCGGGCGGACGAGTCTTGACGTGCGACGGCTTCGACTCCGTTGTCGTCGGCGTTGTCGTCGAAGTCGATTTGACCGTCGTAGTCGAGAACGTTCCTGTAGTCGTAGTTTGGGCACTCGTCGTCGATTGCACGGTTCCCGTCGAGCCGGCCGGAAGCATGATCTGCGTACCCACATAGGGCGAGGAGTTCTCCGGTGTGCCCTGGGTGACGTAACCCTTTGGCTTTGCCAGGCGCAAGGTGATGAGCGGAGCGCCTGTGTCCACGACTTTCGTGCCCGGAGCGGGCGTCTGGCTCGAGACGGTCACTCCCGCCCAGCCGGCGACCAGCCCAACGACCTTCCAGCCGAACCCCTGCTGTTGCAGCGTACTTTCGGCAAAGACGTAAGGCTGACCGATCACACCGGGCACGACTTTGGTTGGAGGCGGCGATATCTTCACCTTGTGCTTGGACTCCGAAAAGCTGTCACGGGCGATGGCGATGGTCACCGCCACCGACGCGAGCGCACAAAGGACGACAAACACCACGACACGGTCAAGCGTTATCCGAACTCGCATGAGCCTCATTTCGACAGGATGCCAGCTCGAGTCGAGCCATGAGTCGATTCCGGCAGATCTGCGATCTCTACCGGAATAGACGCTAAGGGCTATTTACTGAACAGGATCGCCAAACCCTGCTCGGTCGAAATCGAGCTGGCGCTCGCGGAAGACTTCGACGATCGAGAGTCTCCGGGCGAAGTCGCGAAGGGAGAGCTCTCATCGGCACCCTGGCCCGAGCCCGTTGCCGGCAAGACCGTTTGCGAAGGGACGGTCAAGGCGCTCGATGCCGATTCGGTGCTCGCGCCGCTCACGATGGAAAACACAAGCGGCGGGCTCAGCGCCGTGGTATCAACGGATAAGGACGGCGTGGGCGCATCCTGCCAGCGGAAGGCAATGCCGGCGAAGCTCTTGAACCAAGACTCGTTCTGCGGATAGCCGTCGCTCGATGGAATCAGCCCGAGATGCAGGTGCGGCCCGGTCGCGTGTCCGGTCGAGCCGACGAGGCCGACGAGCGTGCCTGCCGTCAGCCGTGTGCCAGTCACGACCGAGGGCTCGATGTAAGAGAAATGGCAGTAGGCCCAGGTCTGGCCGTCGTCTGTGCGGAACCTCATGCCGATACCGCAGAGAGGATCGATGGTGCGCCAGGCGCTGACGACGACGCCGTCTGCGAGCGCGTAGACCGGCGATCCCGCGGGCGCTGCGATATCCGCCGCCGGATAGTCGTGGTGGGTATGCCCGACCGACACTCGGCTTGGTCCGCCACCGACCGGGAAGACATAGCCGTTCTGGTAGAGAGCGCTAGCGAGGTAGACCGAGGTGCCGGAACTGAACGACTGCGGCTGCGAGTTGGTGCGCGCCCGCGCGAGCTTCTTCTTCGCTGTGTCGAGCGCCGCGTTCATGTCTGTGAGGCGCGCCTCGAGCGAATTGGCCTGTACCTGCACTTGGGCTGCCCGCATGCGCGCGACCGAGCGCGCATTGATCAGCGTGAGCTTCTCGGCGGCGGTGAGCATTCGCCGCGAGCGGCGCCCGATCGCATTCGCGCGAGCACTCGTTTGGGCAATCTCCTGACTGAGGGCGGCGACGCGCCGCTCGGCCTTCTCGAGATTCACCTGAAGCTCATCCAGAGAGAAGCTGAGCGAGCCATCGTTGGCGAGCAGGTGGGCCAGCGAAAGCACCTCGTTCACATACCACTGAGCATGGTTGTAGGAAAAAACCGCTCGCGAGATATCGCTCGTGCCACCTGCCGCGGCCAGGTAGCGTGCCGCCGAGAAAACGGCGTCTTTGGCGTTCCAGGGATCGGCGAGACCATTGCCGTCGTAGTCGGCGCCCCAACGCAGCCAGGTGTCGGGCATGAACTGCATCCAGCCGATTGCGCCGGCCGAGCTCGGGCCCATGTTGCGACCAAAGTTCGACTCGATCTTATTGATCGCCGCCAGCACCGACCAGGGGATGCCGTAGGCGGCACCGGCCGCTTGCCAGATTCCGCGTAACTGGGCAGAGGAGACTGGCGCCTCTTGGCCGGCATGCTCGGTCCAAGCCAACGGAAGAACGAGCGAGCCCGAGACGTTCGGCACCTGGGCGCTGGGCAGCCCGGTAGTTCCGATCGAGAAACCTGAGCCGGAAGAGGAGCTCGGCGAGGAGACGATCGCGAAGGTGTCGCCGCTCGCGGTTCCGGCGCAAAGCGCGAACGCCAGCAGAGCGCCCGCTAGCGCGCGTCTCATCCGTCCGGGCCGGCGACCCTGAGCGATCCAGCGTCGGGCGACCCGGCCCCCGAACTACCGGCGAGCACAGGCTCAACTCCGCCCGGGGCGCCGTCGGCCATGTCCTTTCCCTGCTCCCCGGCTACCTGACTCTTGGTCGCATGATCGATCTGGACGAGGAAATCGTGGCGGTTCGATGCTGCATTCGCGGCGATCTCCCTGTCGACCTTTCCGTCCAGCACGAGCTGGATCAGCGACTTCGCGAAGGTCTGCATCTGGAAGAAGGATCCGTCGGCGATCGCATCGGTAACCTCGTCGCCGTTGCCACTGCGGATCAGATCGGCGATGCGCGCGTTCGTGACCATCACCTCGACCGCGGCCACNNCCCGCCATGATCGAGCGAATCTGTGCCTGCTTGGCTTCCTGGAACAGCTCCACGAGGCGCGAGACTGTCTCGCTTGCGTCGATCGTGTGCATGGTCGACATGACCAGGTGACCCGATTCGGCGGCTTGCAATGCAGTCTCGGCGGTCTCGCGGTCGCGCAGCTCACCGATCAAGATGACATCCGGGTCCTGTCGCAAGGCACGCCGCAACGCCTGGCTGAAGGACGCCGAATCCAAGCCGATCTCACGCTGGTTGACGATGCAGCC
>PMXT01000071.1 GCA_003170995.1 Actinomycetota bacterium
TCGACCAGCCTCGACCAGCCGGTCGGCGACGAGGACGATGCTGTCTTCGGCGACTTCGTTCCGGGCGAGGGCCCTCTTCCCGAAGAGCAGGTGGAGGTGTCGTTGCGTACGCAGGCTCTTTCTTCGGCGCTACATGCCCTGCCCGAGCGCGAGCGGTTGGTGCTCTTAATGCGCTATGGCATCGAGGGCAACGAGCCCAAGACGCTGGAAGAGATCGGTCGCTGCCTCGGGCTGACGCGTGAGCGCGTCCGTCAGATCGAAGTCGAGGCCTTGCGCCAGCTCTCACGCTTGCGCGAGATGCAGTCCGTGGCGCGCTGAGCGCGGCAGCTCTAGCTCTTCCTCTTGCTCTTCTGCCCCCCCTTCCACTGCGCGAGCTGCCGTTCGTCGGCGGCTCGCGACTCGAAGTTGCCTTCGAACATGCCCTCCGCGGCGTCGCCCTGCGGGTTGAAGGGGTGTTTGATCTCGGGCTCTGATATTTGAAGCGACTGGGTCTGAATCTCGAACGAGGAGGGAGGGTTCTTCCCGGCTCCCTTCGGGACCGCCCAGAGCAGCTCGAGCTTTCCGTCCTTCCAACCCGCCCTGGAGCCCGGCACGAGCGTGTCAAGCCCGTAGAAGCGGCCGCCCGCGCCGATTCGGATCACCGATTCGTCCTCGTCGATCTGGAGGCTGAGCTCAGTTCCGGGAAGCGGAGGCGAGCGGAAGCTGAAGACAATGCAGGCGCTGCCGTCGGAATTGGCATATGCGGCGACCCGGGTGATGTCGAGGCTGCTCGCCGTCCGCGGATTGTTCTCGTCGTCGTTGGGCACGTCACCGAGGAGTTTGGGGCCGCAGTTGAAATCGGCTGCAGGCTGAGGGGCCGGGTCGCCGGCGCCCTTGTTGGGAATCGGCGGGTCGACCGCGCTCGAGGGCGGGCCGTTGGCGGACATAGTGACGTAATAGACGGCGCCCGGTTTCTCTATCAGCCAGCGACCGTTGTGGCGTGTCAGGTAGATCTTGTCGGCGCCGGTGGTGTCCTCGGTGTCGAAGTGATAGCGAGCTGTGACGTCGACCACGGCGGACGAGACCTGAATCTGTTGCTTCACCGACAGCACTTTCAAATGCTTGAAGCTCGACATGCCGAGCTCGTGAAAACCGCCGATCAGCCCGATCGCGGCCACGCTGCAGGGCGGGTTCGACGGTTCAAACATCTTCCCCGCGGTGCGCAGGAGCCAAGAGCGCAGCTCGGGCGTGAAGTTGTCGCACATGACCTTCCCGTCGTGCGTGTTGTAGGCGTTGAAGTAGGCGTGAACGACCGCGGACGGAGGCGGCGGCCCTTTCGTCTCGCCGCAGGCGGGCGCAACGACGAGAACCGCGACGGACGCAAGAAGCAAGCCGGATCGAATGAGCAGTCGAGCCATGGCGCAATCGTACAAAGCAGGAGAGACGCCTTCAGGAGCGCAGGTAGTGCTCTAGGTCGGGAGCGACCATGCGCAGCTCGCGCAGGGCGCGGGACTCGAGTTGACGTACGCGCTCGCGAGTGATGCCCAGCTCGGCTCCGACTTCTTCGAGCGTGTGTGGCGACTGGCCGTCGAGACCGAAGCGCGCGCTCAAGACGTAGCGCATGCGCAGGTTCAGCTTTTCGAGTGCGACTGCCAGCTCGACCGCGCGCAGGCGATCGGAGGTGGCGCCGTCGGGCGACTCCGTCTTCGTGTCCTCGATCATGTCGCCGTAGAGGCTCTCGCCGTCACCGACCGGAGTCTCCAGGCTGACGGGATCCTCGACCAAGTCGAGTAACTGGATCACGCGCTCGACCGGGAAGCCGCTCTCTTTCGACAGCTCCTCGATGGTCGGGTCGCGGTTGATCTTCTGCGCCAGTACGCGGCGGGCGCGCATCAGCCGGCGGACTTGCTCGGCTACGTGAACCGGAAGGCGAATGGTACGACCCTGATCAGCAAGCGCCCTGGTGACCGCCTGGCGGATCCACCAGGTCGCATAGGTAGAGAGCTTGTAGCCCATGCGGTAGTCGAACTTCTCGACCGCTCGGATGAGCCCGAGGTTGCCCTCCTGGATCAAATCGAGCAGGGTGATGCCGCGCCCAAGATATTTTTTTGCCACGCTGACCACCAAGCGCAGATTGGCGNNCGACATCACCAGGCGAAGGTTCGACTCGATCAGCTTGCGCTTGGCATTCTCGTCGCCCTCGTCTTTGAGCCTCGCTAGCTCTCGCTCCTCGGCGGATGTGAGGAGGGGCCCGTCGCCTATCTGGCGGATGTAGAGCTTGAGCGGATCGGACGTTTGAGTGGCGTAGGCGGTCCCCTTTTTTACTTCCGTCTCTTCCTCTTGCTGGAGATCGCCGAGCTCGTCCTCTTCTTCAATCGCGGCCGGTAGCTCGGCCGCGTCGTGAACCAGCTCCAGCTTCGGCGGCGAGGGCGTCGATTCTGGGAGAGGATGCGGATGGATCGGCTGCTCCACGATCCCTGTATCGGCCCTCGCTGTAAGCGGCTTTACGCAACTCCCCCGTTTCTAGAGCAGAAAACACCCTTTAGGGGGAGGCGCGCTCGCCGTGTTCTGCTCAATCGAGCGGTTTCTTGCCGTTCGGCTCCACCGACGCCACGAGCATTCCGCCTGCCTCTATCTCTATCCCTTCTTCGCGCAGGCGCTCGCCGATAAGGAACTGGAAGGTTGACCAGGCACCTCGTCGAGCCTCGAATAATCGGTAGACCTGCCACTCGCTCATGAGTTGCGTATTGTTCGCGTGCCGGTCGGCCCAGTCGGCGAAACGCGGTAGATGACCAAGCTCGCGCGCGAGCTTGGTGCCTTCATCGATGGCGCGCTCGAGGCGCTCTTCGCCGATCGGCAAGTCGTAGCCGGCTTGGCGCAGGGCTTCGCGCAGCGAGCCGAAGGTGTGCCAGTAGAGAGACTTCGACGGCACCTGTCCCTTGCGCGCGTCGAGATCTTTTGCGGTTGGCGTGCGATCTAGCTTCTCCCCCAGTTCGCGCAAGGCGCGCAGCAGCTCGTCTCGAGTGGCGAAGCGTCTGGGTACGAGGCCCGCCTTGCGCTTGGCCGCGTTCCAGCTTCCGAAATGTTCGATCACCGTCTGTGGGTGGATCGTCGTCTCCTCGTCGTTCGCGAATTCGCGCATGGTCGGTGAGCGACCAAGCCTCTCGGCGCACGCGCTCAGCTCGTTCAGGATGCGCTCATTCGAGTAGCGCTTGCGGATACTCGCCTGGAAGCTCGCCAGAGCTTGCGGATCGATCGCCGTCAAGGCACGAAGAGGGGGCTTCGAAGTCATCGCAAGTAGTTTAGAGCACTATGCGTAGATCGCAAAGTGTTTCGATCTCGACTCCGGATGACCTTCAAACGGGCTCCAGCGCCGAGCCGTTGACCCACTCTGGCGAGCAAGACGATCGTCGGAACGGACGGAGAACTCAGTGGGTGAACTCGAGCGCGCCGTCGGCCGATTCGTCTTCTGGCGTGTCGTCCTCGGACTCGCCGATCTCGGCGGGCAAGATGCTCTCGAGCGCCGAGACGCAACGCGGACAGAACTGCTCGCCCGCGTTGTCGCGCAGTTCCGTGAGAGCTTGCGTGACCTGGCGGGCCGAACGATAGGTGCGCGTGGTTAGCATCGAGTCGAGAGCATCGGCTACATGGATGATGCGAGCACCGAGTGGAATCTCCTCTCCGGCGAGCCCGTCCGGGTAGCCGGAGCCGTCGTAGTGCTCGTGATGGTGGCGGATAGCCGGAACTGCATCGGCCAGGAAGCCGAGGCGCTCGATGATGCGGGCTCCCTCATCGGCGTGCCGTCGCATCAGTTCCCACTCGTAGTCGTTCAGTTGCGTGGGCTTGAGCAATACGGCGTCGGGCACGGCTAGCTTGCCGATGTCGTGGAAGAGGGCGGCCTGGCCGAGGATGTTGAGCTCCGCTTGCGAAAGCGTGATCTCGCGCCCGATCGCGAGGGCGAGTTGCTGGACGCGTCGCGAGTGACCGGCGGTGTAGGAGTCGCGCGCGTCGACGGTCGCCGACAAGCTCTCCATGGCAGCGGTCGAGCGCTGACGAAGCAACGTGTTTGCCTGCTCGAGCGAGAGGTTCTGCTTCTGAATCGTCTCGGCCGCCTGGCGCAGCTTGTGAGCGCTCCTCTGCGCGTGCCCGAGGTAATCCTCTTGTGTCTTGCGCATGATCAGGAGCGGTAATGCGAAGACGAGCAGCGCCTCCTTTCCGATGGCGTGATAGCCGACTGCGATCAGCGCGGCCACAAGGCCGTAGACGAGGTAGTGCGGCACCAGCCAGGTGAAGCGCTGTCGCCAGGCGGCTAGCCAGTCCTCGTGGCCCTCGAGCGCCAAGGCGGTCGCCAGGAGCCCGGTGTTGACCAGAAAGTAGACACCGCCAGCGACGATCCCGGCCGTGTCGAAGGCGAGTTGGCGAGTGCTCAGCTCGCGAGCGAGTGCGAAGACGCCACCTGCGGCACACCCCGCGAGGCTGAGGCCGCCGATATTGAAAAGCACGTGGTGTAGTGGCGAGCGCCGCGCACTCCACTCGACCACGCTCGTCGTCACGGCGAGGAGAAGTGCGACGCGCACGTCGAACAGAGCGACCCCGGCGATCGTGCCGACGGCGCTGACCGAGATCGAACCGTCATCGACCTGGATGGCGAGTGCCTGCCCGATTCCGACGAGTGCGGTGATGGCGACGATACCCCGCCAGTCGATCTGTCCGTGCGAGAACAACGTGGCCGCGACACCGAGAGCGATACCGCTTGTGCTGATCAGCGCAACGAGCGCAGCCAGGCGGAAGGAGAGCGAGAGAAAGTACGGGCTCTGAGTCGCGTGAGGTCGTGGATTGTGCTCGGCGTCGGGAGCTGTGTGTTCTTCGTGCTCTGCGATCTGGGCGGCGACTTCGAGGTGACCGCTGAGTGAGGGTGCGAGCACAGCCGCCTCGGCGCTTGCGGCCTGCACCCGATTACGTCCTTGCAGCTTGGCCCGGTAGACAGCCAGATCGGCTTGATGGATGAGCGCGTTCTGATCGGCGCCGTCGCTCGGAAAGGAGGCGATTCCGATCGAGACGGTGGCGTGGATTGGTTCACTCGACGTCGAGACGTCAACGGAGCGCTCGGCGACGGCACGACGGATCCTCTCCGCGATCTCTAGCGCCTTCTCCACCGGCGTCTCGGGCAACAGGATGCTGAATTCTTCGCCACCGAAGCGAGCCGCCACGTCGTAGTGGCGAAGTTGCACGCGGAAGACATCGGCAACGGCGCAGATAACAGCGTCGCCGGCCAGGTGACCGTAGGTGTTGTTGATCTCGCGCAGGAGATCCAGATCGACCATCAGCACCGAAAGCGGGTGACCGTAGCGAATCGATCGCGCCAACTCATCGGCGAACACGCGACCGAAGTGACGCGCGTTGTAGAGCCCGGTCTTGGGGTCGACACGCGCCTCCTCTTGCAGTCGCGGCACCGTAAGCGAGCGCTGTGCAAGTGCTAGCGGAGCGATTGCGAACAAAGCCAGCCAGGAGTCGTAGGTCCAGATGAGAGCGATCACAACTCCGAGTGCCGCTAAGGCGAGGTTGTAACCAAGCCACGAAAGAGAGGCCGCCGATCGCCAGACGCCCGGGCCACCGTTGATCTGGTGTTGGATGATCGCGACCAGGCTGTGGTCGACGAACACAAAGGTCGCTGCTGCCAGTAAACCCGCCAGCGCGATCTCGTATCTTCCGCCGGTTAGCCCGTGGCCCTTCAGGACGAGATCGGCCATGCCCCAGGCGCCGAATGAGGCCAGCGTGGCGCACGAGATCGAGGATGCCTGCGCGGTCCACGTGTAGCGCTGTTTGAGCCATTCCGGCAGGTGCTGCGCGATCGGCACGAGAATGACCAGCTCGGGCGGCAGCACGAGAGCAGCCGCCACGATGAAGACCGCAACCGTCTCGTTGTTGTGGCTCGACGAGCTCCTTGTCACGGACAGCTGTGTGATCGCCGCCGCGACAGCGAAGCAGGCGAATGCGTACCAGCCACTCGTACCCGAGCGGAGACGTGCGAGTAGGGTCGCATCCAGGCCGATGCAGGCGACGGTGACCAGAGTCGTGAAGACGCGCGCGCTCAGGTTGCGGTGGCGGAGCGCCGTCCTCGGTCTACGGCCGTCGGCGCGGTCGGTCTCGTTCGCGGAGATACTCACTTTGGAAGCGCCCTCAAACGGGCGTGTTCGCCGTTCTGGCGAAGAGCGTGGCGGATATCGGGGCACACTGAAACGGCACGATATTTACTGACACACCACGCTATCGATGAGAGACGAGAGATGGCATCACCCATCAAGGTAGACGGATACGTTACGCGTTGGACGGAAGGACGTACTGTAGGCTCGCTATTACGGTGCGAACACCGCTCGTAATCAGTACTTTAGTCGCGCGCGCGGCTGGCTTCGTGTCGCGACTCACGGGCCGCGGCGGAGGCACGACCTTGCCGGGCCGCGTGCTGAACGCTCTCGATCCGGGCGCCTCCTCTCGCCTGGCTGCTCGGCTCGAGCAGGGCTCGGCCATCATCTCGGCCACGAACGGCAAGACGACGAGCGCGGCCATGACTGCGGCGATACTTGCTCCTCGCTTCAGGCTGGCCGGCAATCCCGCCGGCGCGAATCTCTCCTCGGGTGTCTCCACTGCGCTTCTGCACACGCGCGGTGCCGAGCTGGGACTGTTCGAGGTCGACGAGGCGGCGCTGCCGCGGGTGGCCGAGGCGCTGCGGCCGCGGGCGCTCTGTCTCGGTAACCTGTTCCGCGACCAGCTCGATCGCTATGGCGAGCTCGAGCTCCTGGCCGAACGCTGGCGGGGCGTCGTCGCCGAGCTTCCGGCGGAGAGCACACTGGTCGTCAACGTGGACGACCCGCAGCTCGCCCAGCTCGCGTATGGGCGTGAGGGCGTGATCCGCTTTGGAATCGAGGACAGGCGTCACGGCGGCCCCCTCCCCCACGCCGCCGACGCCCGTTACTGCAGCGCCTGCGGCGTCGCCTACAGCTACCGGTTGGCCTACGTCGGTCATCTCGGCGAGTACTCCTGTCCCGGCTGCGGATTCGAGCGCTCGCAACCAGATATCTGGGCCGAGGAGATCGAGCTAGATGGTCTCACCGGCTCCAGCTTCCGGCTCCGTCTGCCCGAGAGAACGGCATCCGTCCGGCTCCGTCTGCCCGGCCTCTACAACGTCTACAACGCGCTTGCGGCGGCAGCGCTCGGGTACGCGCTGGGCGCCCAAGCGGACGAGATCGCAAGCGGTCTCGAGAGCACTCGAGCCGTCTTCGGTCGCTCGGAGAGGATCGAGATCGGAGAGAAGAAGCTGCTTCTGCTGCTGATCAAGAATCCAACCGGAGCCAATGAAGTGGTGCGCACGCTCGTTGCCGGCGGCACGCCGAAGACTCTGGTGATCGCGCTCAACGACGGCATTGCCGACGGCCAGGACGTCTCGTGGATCTGGGACGTCGACTTCGAGCCGCTGCTGTACGGTCTCGAGCGCCTGATTGTGAGCGGGGGTCGCGCCGCGGAGCTGGCGTTGCGCTTCAAATACGCGAGCTTTTCCGAGAGCCAGATCGATGTGATCCCGTCGCTTGCCGGGGCGCTCGATCGCGGATTGGAGCTCACGAAGGAAGGAGGCGAGCTGGTCGTCTGCCCGACCTATACGGCCATGCTCGAGCTGCAGAAGGTGCTCGCCGAGCGAGGGTACGCCGACCTCTACTGGCAGCGAGCAGCCCGCGCCCGCGAGGAGTCCGGGCACGCGAGGGGGCCGGAATGACGACTCGGATTCGCGTCTGCCATCTCTATCCCGACCAGCTCAACATCTACGCCGATCGCGGCAACATCGCCGTCTTCCGTAGCCGCTCAGAGCGGCGCGGCTACGAGCTCGAGGTGCTCGGTGTCGGTGTCGGCGAGGTGCTCGCGCGCGATTGCGACCTGATCTACCTGGGCGGCGGCCAGGATCGCGAGCAGGCGCTGATCGCGCCGGATCTGGCCCGACGTGGCGAGGAGATCTCGATGGCGCTCGAAGATGGCGCGGCGCTGCTCGCGGTCTGCGGCGGCTACCAGCTGCTCGGGCGCGGCTACCGCGACCGGACGGGAGTCGAGATGCTCGGCGCCGGGGTGCTGCCGCTGGAGACCGTGGCCGGCGACAGGCGCATGATCGGCGACGTCTCGATCGAGTGCGAGCTGGAACCCGACGAGATGCTTACGGTGGTCGGCTTCGAGAACCACGGCGGTCGCACGCGGCTCGATCCTGGCGCAGCTCCGCTCGGACGCGTCGTGCACGGCTTCGGCAACGACGGAGATAGCGGCTTCGAGGGTTGCCGGCTGGGCAAGGCGATCGGCACCTACCTACACGGACCGCTCTTGCCTCGCAACCCATGGCTGGCCGACTGGCTGCTAGCGCAGGCGCTTGGCCGGCGCCTCGGCGAGGTGCCCGAGCTGGAGCCGCTCGACGACGAGCTCGAGTACCAGGCTCATGCGGTCGCGCTGGGACGGGCGCGGGAGCGCGGCGGGAAATTCCGTTAGCCGGCCTCCTCGTGAACCGCAGTAAACAAAACCGGCGGTACGACGCGTCAATCGAATAGTGAAGAAAACCGGCGCCAGACTCGAAGAGATCGAGCAGCTCTACCGCGACCGCTACGCACATTTCGTGCAAGTCGCTCGAGCCGTCGTCGGTGACGAGACGGCGGCGCACGATGTCGTTCAGGAAGGCTTCTCGCAGACGATCCGCAAGCGTGGCTCNNGGCTCGTATCGCGCCGACGGCCCGCTCGAAGCCTGGCTCTGGCGTGCGATCGTAAACGCGGCGGTGAGCTTTCGGCGGCGAAAAGGTACTTTCGATCCCTTCGAGGTCGTGCCGGCGCTTGTGAGCGACGATCGACCGGCCGACGATGAGGAGATACGCACCTGGATCGCGGCTCTTCCTGAGAGGCAGCGACTCGCGATCTTTCTTCGCTACTACGCCGACCTCGACTACCGGGCGATTGCAGCCGCGCTTGGGATCGAGACCGGGACTGTCTCCGCGACGTTGAATGCGGCCCACGCCGCGCTGCGTCTTTCGATCTCGACGCCCGAGGAGGTGTCACAGTGACCAGCTCTGAAGAGAAGATCCGAAACGTTCTCGTGAGAACCGTGCCGCTTCCGGCCGGAGCCGCGCGTGACTGGGAGGACGTTCTCTCCCGCTCCGCGGTATCGACGAAAACCGTTCGAGCGCGGCGTCTGGCCTACTCCGTAGTCTTCGCCGCGGCGGTGGCGATAGTCCTTGCCGCAACGCCGCTCGGCGCCGTGATCGCTCGCGGCTTCGGCGATTTCTCGGGCTGGCTTAGCGGGAGTGCCGGCAGTCCCGTAACCGGGAAAGAGCGGAGCGCTTTTGCGAATGCGTCCCGGCACTCGTGGATCCGGTTCCCGAAGACGGCGTCGCTTCGGAGATTGATAGTCACAGCAGAAAGCGGCGTTCGCTACGAGCTCTTCGGCTTTCGGACCGGAGACTCGTTCTGCTTGCAGGTCGTCGCATCTCGGGCGGCGACAGCGAGATACACGGGTTGCGTTCCACTGTCAGAACTGCAGGCAAAGCGGGCGCCTGCATTGCCCATCTTCGTGGACGCACCGGTCAGCGATCGCGAGACTCACGGTCGGCACGTGGACTTCATCAAGCGAGCCGGTGTCACCTTCGGAATCGTGAGCGACGGGGTTGCGGGTATCAGCGCCCGCACGCGGTCGCACCAGCTGAACGGGATTGTTGGAGGCGACGGCTTCCTGATCATCAACTATCGCTCCGCCGCCGGAGCGCGCGTTCGCTCGATAACAGCCAGCGACAGCCAGGGCGACGTCGCACACATTCCTCTAGCCCACCTCACAAGCCCGCAGGACACCTTGAGCGATATGAACAAGCCGCTTCCTTTTGGACCACACCGTGTCCAGCGGATCATCAAAGACCCTACGATTAGCTGGATCGTCCGGCGGGAACCACGCGGAAAGCCTGTCGGTTCAGGCCGATTCGAGTTGCCCTGGCCTGGCCCTGGTCTAGCTTCGTTCGAGCGGTTGATCAAGCCGGATCCGAAAGGATTAATAAAGGTACTCGTCAGCATCCGGAATATCCGCCATGGGAGGAAGGACAAGACCAGCCTCTGCTGGAGTCTGATTGTGACGCGAGTGTTCGTCGGCGCATGCAACTCCCTTGACAACCCCTTCCCGCGCATATTCGGTCGCCGACTGCCTTTCTGGATCATGTCTGGCGGTGGACTGGGAGGAGATCAATACGGGATCGCCGCCGGGCTCAGCGCCGACGGAGTGGCTCGAATGGCGCTCTTCCTAGCGAACGGCGAGCGAATTCCGGTCCCGATCCGGGACAACGTCTACGTAGTTCAGTTTCCGTTCGCGGCCTGTCCAGCCGTTCTCGCGGCCTACGACAGGGAAGGCCGCGTTGTCGGCTTCCAGAGGCTGCCGGGGCCGTAGACGGCAGCTCAGGGAATCCAAAGCGAGCCGAGATAAACGGTAGGATCGCCGGGCTGCCAGGTACGCAGGAAGTGCTGGATCGGCGGGTGGATGACCACGTCGGCCAGCTCGTCGGGGGCGAAGAGGCGGTGGCCGCGTACCGCGTCGTCGATCGAGGAGACTTCCTCCAGCGAGTGCTCGCTCAGATCGCTGGCGAAGATGATGTGGACGACGTGCTTGCTGGCGAGTGAGCGTTCGGGCGAGATCGAGTCGGCGAGCGCGATTGGGCCTTCGACCGGGATCTCGTGCGCGATGCCGATCTCCTCGGCCAGCTCGCGCTCGAGCGCCTCCAGGAGCGACTCGCCGTATTTGACACCGCCGCCGGGGAGCAGCCAGTACTCCTTACCCGGTTTCTCCTGGCGGCAGAGCAGGATGCGGCCGCGCCAGCTGAGCATGGCCGAGACGCGGATGCGGGGCTCTCTCATCTCTTCCTACACGCGCGAGGAGCCGAAGCCGCGCACGCCTCTCTCACTACCGGGTAGCTCGTCGACCTCGACCAGCTCGATCTCGGGCAGGCGCATGACTACGAGCTGAGCGATTCGCATCCCTGGCTCGATCGTGAAGGAACTGTCGCGGTCAGTATTCAAGACGACCACGCGAATCTCGCCGCGATAGCCGGAGTCGATCAGGCCCGGCGAGTTGACGAGTGCGATGCCGTGACGCGCGGCGAGGCCCGAGCGCGGTTGGACGAAGCCGGCATGGCCTGCGGGAATCGCCACTGCCAGTCCGGTGCCGATCGTGGCACGCTCGCCCGTCTCCAACTCGATACGATCGCAGGCCGCGAGATCGAGCCCGGCGTCGCCGCTATAGGCTCGCTCGGGGATCACGGCCTCGGGTCGCAGCCGGCAGATCTGAAGCTCCATCAGCGACTCGCCCTCGAGCGCTTCTTAGTGACTAGCGCGAAGCGCGAAAAGCGACCGAGCGCGCTTGGCGAGAGGCGCGCGCGAATGTAGACGCCTTCGGCCTCGTCGCGGCGCTCCTCGATCGGCGCTCCCAGCTCGTACAGCTCGGAAAGTGCGCCCGCTTGCTCGTGGGGTATCAACAGGCGCACGGGCTCGAAACGGTCGCCGAAGTGCGCCGCCAAGCGGGCGCGCAGGTCGTCCAGCCCGTCGCCGCTCAGAGCCGAGATCTGCAGGGCGTCGGGATAGCGATTGGCCAGGCGTGTGCGCGAGACGGCATCGACCTCGTCGATCTTGTTCAGAACGAGCTCTGTAGGAAGCTCGTCGGCGCCGATCTCGTTCAGCACCGACATCACCGCGGCGATCTGATCTGCCAGCTCCTGCTGCGCAAGCGAGGCGTCGGCGACGTGCAGCAGGAGGTCGGAGACGAGCGTTTCCTCCAGCGTGGCGGCGAAACCCTCGACTAGTTGGTGCGGCAGCCTGCGGATGAAACCGACGGTATCGGTGACCAAGTACTGCCTCCCCTCCTGCTCGAAGGCGCGCGTGGTCGGGTCGAGCGTCTCGAAGAGCCGGTCTTCGACCGAGACGCCGGCTCCGGCAAGCGCGTTCAGGAGCGTCGATTTGCCGGCATTCGTGTAGCCGGCAAGTGCGACGGTTGGTTTCTCGCTACGGCGGCGCTCCTTTCGCCCGGTCCCGCGTCGCTTCGACAACTCGAGCAGGCGGCGCTTGAGGACCGAGACTCTGTGACGCGCCTGACGGCGGTCGCTCTCGAGCTGACTCTCGCCGGGCCCGCGCGTGCCGACGCCGCCGCCGAGCCTTTCCAAGTGCTTCCACATTCCACGCATCCGAGGCAGGTTGTATTCGAGCTGCGCCAGCTCGACCTGCAGCTTGCCCTCGGCGCTGACCGCGTGCTGGGCGAAGATGTCGAGGATGAGTTGGGTGCGATCGACAACGCGAGCGTCGAGCGCGTTCTCGAGCGTTCGCTGCTGAACCGGCGAGATCTCGTCGTCGACGATCAAGACGTCGGCGCCGGCGGCGACGAAAGCGCTCTCGAGCTGTGCCAACTTGCCCTTACCCACGAAGGAACGCGGGTCGGGCCGAGGGCGATGCTGGACGAGCTCGGAGGCGATTGCTACACCTGCCGTGCGCGCCAACTCGCGCAACTCGGCCAGCTCGCTCACCACATCTATACCGTGCGGAAAGACGGCGAGTGCGAAGCCACGCTCTGGCTCTGCGCCCGGAGCGGGATCGGGCTGGCGCGCGGTCACGCCACGTAGTATGCCCACTCGCCCTGCCGGCAACCGGGCTGGCCGCTAGGCTGCTTTGCGGAATGATCGCCAACGACTCGAATCCGTCCCAGCGCCTGGCCGAGCGCACACTCGAGCTGGTCGACATCCCCTCGTCGAGCGGGACGGAGCAGGCTCTGGCCGAGCACATTCGATCGCTCCTGCCTCGCCAGCTCGAGCTCGTACACGACGACGGCGAATCTGTATACGCACGTCCGCCGCGAAGCGGGCGCCCGATCGTCGTCTTCGCCGGTCATCTCGACACGGTCCCGGCGCAGAAGAACCTCCCCGGCCGGATCGAGCAGGGCGCCGTGATCGGTTGCGGCGCCAGCGACATGAAGGCGGGCCTGGCGGTGATGATCGAGCTCGCTCGCTGGATAGCCTACGAGTCGCCGCTGCTCGAGCTCGACCCGGGCTTTCTCTTCTTTCCGCGCGAGGAGCTACCGCCGGAGCAAAGCTCGCTGCCGGGATTGTTCGCGGCGTTGCCGGAACTGGACGAGGCGGAGCTCGTGATAGTGATGGAGCCGACCGACAACGAGATCCAGGCCGGTTGTCTCGGAAATCTGTACGCGAACGTCGTATTCCACGGTGAGAGTGCTCACTCGGCCCGGCCCTGGCAGGGCACGAACGCGATTACATTGGCGATCGAGGGGCTGCGGCCATTGCTCGAAGTTGAGCCGCTCGAGCTCGAGCAAGCGGGGCTGGTTTTTACCGAAGTGCTGAGCGTTACCGGAATCGAGGCAGGTGTCGCGGCGAACGTGATTCCCGATCTGTGTGTGGCCCGTGTGAACTACCGCTACGCGCCTGTGCGCACGCCGGCACAGGCCGAAGCTCGCCTGTGCGGGTTGATTGATGAACCAGGCGAGCTCGAGCTAACGAGCAACTCGCCTCCGGCGCGTGTCCCCGCCTCCTCGGTGCTGCTCGAGCGTCTGCGCCGGTGCGGTGATCTGGAGCTTCGGCCCAAGCAGGCTTGGACGCCGGTGGCCGAGTTCGCAGATCGCGGGCTTGATGCCGTCAACTTCGGTCCGGGCTCGCCAAGCTATGCCCATCGGGCCGACGAGCGTGTAGAGATCCGGCAACTCGAGCGCTCCTTTGTCGTTCTTTCTAGCTTCCTCTCCAAGGAGATCTGATGCGCTTCACTCCCATACTCGACGAATTCGGCACCTACCCCTTCGTTCGCCTCGATGAGGCCAGACGCGAGGCTGCAGCACGCGGCCTTCACGTCATCGATTTCGGTATGGGCGACCCGAACGAGGAGATCGAAGACTTCATACGCGATGCGGTCGTGGCCAGCTTGCCCAAGCGCTGCAAGTATCCGCGCGCCATCGGGCTGCTGGAGCTGAGGCGCGCGATCGCCGAGTGGTGCGAGAAGCGCTTTGCTGTTTCCGTCGACTCGGAGTACGAGATCATCCCCACTCTCGGTAGCAAGGAGGCGATTTTCACCTTCGCGCAGGTGGTCGACCTGCGATCGCCCAAGAACCTGGTGTTGGTCGCTGATCCGGCCTACCCGGTGCCGGAGCGCGGGGCTCGCTTCGCCGGTGGTGAGGTCGTGCACTTACCACTCGAGGAGGCGAACGGGTTCCTTCCCAACCTCGACGCGGTCAGCGACGAGGTGTGGAGGCGGGCAGCTCTCGTTTGGGTCAACTACCCCAACAATCCCACCGGGGCCGTTGCTCCGCTCTCCTTGTACAAGCGCCTGTCGGAGCTCGCGATCGAGCACGGTTTCTTACTTTGCTCGGACGAGGCCTATTCCGAGATCTACTTCGGTGAGCGCCCGCCCTCGGCGCTTCAGGTGCCGGATCGGCGCAACGTCGTTGTCTTCAACACGCTCAGCAAGCGCTCATCGATGACGGGGTACCGCTCGGGCTTCGTTGCGGCCAGCCGTGAGGTGATCGGCGCTCTTCGGCTGCTCCGCCCCACGCTGGGCACTACTCCGCAGGAGTTCATCCAGCTCGCGTCGATCAAGGCTTGGCGCGACGAGACTCACGTCGAGCGCAACCGCGAGCGCTATCGCAGCAAGCGATCAATCATGCTCGAGGCACTAAATCGGGTCGGGCTGCGCGTGGCCGGCAGCGAGGCGACCTTTTTCCTCTGGATCGCGGTGCCGGAAGGTGAGACGTCGCAGGGATTCGCGCGACGCCTGCTCGAGAGCGGCGTCGTGGTTGCGCCCGGGTCCTATCTGGGCGAGCACGGCGAAGGGTACGTGCGCCTGGCGCTCGTGCCGACACTGGAGGAGTGCGAGCAGGCGGCGGTGCTGCTCGGGCGCCTCTTGTGACAACATTGGAGCCCATGAGCAAGGAGGAATTCGACTCTCTCGTCAGCGAGATCGAGGTCGAGCTTGGATATCAGCGCCCGGCTGCATTCGGTGTTGGTCTGGCCATTGTTAGCCGCTTCGGAAGGGTGCTCGACACCTACTATCCGTTTACGCGTCTTGGCGAGCAGCTCGATGTGGCCGCCGTTTTCTCCAGGGTTACCGGACGCAAAGCCGGTGGCGGAAGCTTTGAGCTCGGGCCCGAGCAGCTCGAAGAGTCGATCACATTGCTAGCTCCTCGCGAGAGCGGTGAAGCGCCTGATCCTAACATCGAGGCGCTGCGGATGGCCCTAACCGCTCTTCAGAAGGACGATTCATCGTTCGGCTCGCAGCGCTCGCGTCGCGCGGTTGTCAGCTTCATCGGCGATCTCACCGATCCGCCGCTGGATGTCGCGGATGTCTATCTGCGCCTCCATCTCCTCTCACAGCGCAAGATTCAGCCGCACGGCTGCAACCTCGAGAACATCTTCGGCATCCTGTCGAACGTCGTCTGGAGCAACCACGGCCCGTTCGACAGCGAGGAGTTCGAACGCACCCGGTCGGAGCTTATCGCGCAGGGAATCGAGCTCCAGGTGCGCTCGGTCGACAAGTTCCCGCGCATGACCGATTACGTGGTGCCCGAGGGCGTTCGTATCGCCAACGCCGACAACGTTCGCCTTGGCGCTCACCTCGCTGTCGGAACGACGGTAATGGCCGCCGGCTTCGTCAACTTCAACGCCGGCACGCTTGGGCCCTCGATGGTGGAGGGGCGGATCTCGGCCGGCGTGGTGGTCGAGCCCGAGTCCGACGTCGGCGGCGGCGCCTCGATCATGGGCACACTCTCTGGCGGCGGCGGCGAAGTCATTCATATCGGATCGCATTGCTTGCTCGGCGCCAACTCTGGCTGTGGCATCTCGCTCGGCGACGGCTGCACGATCGAGGCCGGCTTGTATGTCACCGCCGGGGCGCGGGTGACCATGCCCGACGGCCGCGTTGTCAAGGCGCGTGAGCTGAGCGGGCGCACCGGGCTGCTCTTCTGGCGGAACAGCCAGACAGGTGCGATCGAGGTGAAGGAGCGAAGCAACGCAGTCGCCCTGAACATAGCCCTGCACCAGAACAAGAACTAATCTCAGGCCAGGGCTTTTCGCCGTAATCGGTCAACCGCGGCTTTTTCGTCTTGTTAGCGAGAGGATTGTTAACAAGACTAGATCAGCAGTTCGGGCGAAAGCTCGACGGTGCAGATCTCCTGTGCCTCGCCGACCAGAGTTGCTTTCCGCTCCGGCGAGAGCGAGACCACTAGGTCGCCGCCGACGAGGTGCACAATGACCGGGCTCTCGCACGAGCCTTGCACGATCGCCGCCGAGGCGGCCGCGACGGAACTGGTACCCGAGGCGAGCGTCTCCCCTGCGCCCCGCTCCCAGACGGCGACGGTGATCTCGTGCCGGTTGTCCACGTAGACGAGCTGAACGTTCGTACGCTCGGGAAATCGCGAATGGCGTTCGACGAGCGGACCGAGGCGAAGAAGCTCCGAGCGTTCGGGATCGCGCCTGATAACGGCGTGCGGGTTGCCTACCAAAACCGGCACGAACTCGATTTCCTCCTCGGCCACCTCCAGTATCTCGGGCTCGCCGACCGTGACTTCTCCCATCTCCATCTCGACCTCGAGCCCGCCGAGCATGTGCGCCTCGACGACGCGCTCGCCCACCCGGATGCGTACGGTTGCCCGCGCATTGCGGCGGGCGAGCCAGCGGGCGGCGATACGCACGCCGTTACCCGATAGCTCCGCCAGTGAACCGTCGGGATTCCAGATCCGTACTTCAGCCTCGTCGCCGCTCA
The DNA here is from genome assembly GCA_003170995.1 of Actinomycetota bacterium. Lineage (GTDB taxonomy): Bacteria > Actinomycetota > Thermoleophilia > Gaiellales > Gaiellaceae > Fen-549. The sequence goes on from PMXT01000071.1 coordinate 16,777, forward strand.
TCGACACCATTTCGACGATGCCGTCCGAGCCGACACCGAAGTGGTAGTCGCAGAGCTTGGTTACGCGCTCGGGCGTGAGCTCGAGCGGCGGCTCAGATTGCTCCAGGAGTAGATAGTCGTTTCCGAGTCCGTGCCACTTCGACAATCTCATCGGCCACCTCTTTCGGCGATCGGTTGGCATTGACGCTAACAAGATCGGGGATGCGGCGCATCCATTTTCTCTGATAAGCGGCGTAGCGGCGCGTGCGCGCAACGAGATGGTCGATCGCCTGCTCGGGCTCGAGCCCGGCCACCTCACTCAGGCCCATGACCTTGCGCGCCGTCGTGGAGAGCGTTTGCTCGAGCGCTCGTCGCACCTCCTCCTGGACGCCGCGCTCGAACATCGCCTTCGTTCTCTCCTCGATCCTGGCGTCGAGTGCTTCACGCGCCAACTCGAGCCCGAAGACAAGCGTGGGGTGACGCATCTCGGCGCTCCAAAGACGGCTACCGGCCGGTGCGAGCGAGCTGCCGATCTCGCTCAATTCGAGTGCCCGTACAACCCGGCGCTTGTCGTTCGCGTGCACGACGGTCGCGGCGGCCGGATCGAGCTCGGCCAGGAGTGCGTGTGTCCGCTCGGGTCCAAGTTCGTCGTAGGTCTGCTGCCAGTGCGCTCGGACGCCCGGCTCGGGGGCCGGCGGCAGCTCGATCTCGGCCAAAGCCGCTCTCAGATAGAGACCGGTGCCTCCGACAACGATCGGCATCCGCCGCGAGGCCAGGATTTTGTCGATCGCCGCGTGAGCCAGCTCGGTGTACTCGCCGACCGAGGCTTCGTGATTGAGCGACCAGATCCCAACCAGCCGCGCGGGCGACTGGTTGGTGAGGATGGGTAGGTCGCGATAGACCTGCATCGCATCGGCGGAGACGAGCTCGCCGTTCAGGCGCGCGGCAACCGTCTCGGCTACGGCGCTCTTACCGCTTGCCGTCGGGCCGAAGATTGCGAGTACTGAAGGACTGTTCATTTCGGAGATCGCGCCCTGGTCTGGCGGGATAAACCCCGCCCTACCCAGTTTCAGCCTATCGAGGAAACCCGCGCGAGTGTGAGCCGGATCCGTGTCGAAACGTCACGGAAGAGCTGCGAAAGCGTCACGCCGGCGATGGGACAACCTGAGCGCCGCGTAGCGTGGTCGACGTTGCGTCTTCTACTCGCACGTTCGCCAGCTCGCCCGCTCGAGCCGCACCGGCGAAGTTGACCGTCGTGTTGCGGCGTGTGCGCCCGCGCAGGAGCGAGGGGTCGGTACGACTCGACCCTTCCACGAGTACCTGCTCGATAGAACCGATCCGCGACCTGTTCTTCTTTTCCGCGACGCTCTGCACCAACTCGATCAGCCGCTCGATCCGTTCGCGCTTGACCTCTTCGGGCACCTGGCTGGGAAGGGAGGCTGCCTCGGTGCTGTAGCGCGGCGAATAGACGAAGGTGTAGGCGCCGTCGAAGCCGACTTCTTCGACCAAACTCAGTGTCTGCTCGAAATCCTCATCCGTCTCGCCCGGGAACCCGGCGATTAGATCGGTCGTGAGCGCGAGGTCGGGGATCGCGGCGCGCATATCCGCGGCGAGGGCGAGGAAACGCTCGCGATCGTAGGTTCGGCGCATGGTCTTGAGGATGCGGCTGGAGCCCGACTGGGCGGGTAGATGGGCGTGCTCGCAGACCGAGTCGCACTCGGCCATGGCGGCGATCACGTCGTCGCGGAAGTCCTTCGGATGTGGGCTCGTGAAGCGGATCCGCTCGATTCCCTCGACCCGGTCGCAGGCGCGCAGGAGCTCCGCGAAACCGAAACGCTCGTCCACCGGTAGGTCTCGGCCATAAGAGTTCACGTTCTGGCCGAGCAGCGTTATCTCACGCACCCCGTCGCCGGCTAGGCGCCCGACCTCGGCCAGTATCTCTCCCGGCGATCGGCTCATCTGCTTTCCGCGCACGGTCGGCACGATGCAGTAGGAGCAGACCGAGTTGCAGCCCATCGAGATCTGCACCCAGGCCTGGAAGGGGCGCTCGCGCCTAGCTGGAAGCTCCGCGGCGAACCTGCGCTCGGCGCCGGTGCCGAAGCTCCCGCTTGCGCCGCCGTTTCGCTCGGCCGCCAGCCACTCGCCGAGCGCCGCGATCGAGCCCGGCCCGAAGGCGAAGTCAACCTGCGGGTACTGCTCGAACAGGCGCTCGCGCCGAACCTCGGCGAAGCAACCCCCGACTGCGAGTAGGCGCTCGGGATCGGCGTCTTTCAGCGTCTTCGCCAGCCCCAGGTGTGCCGCCAGGCGAGACTCGGCCTTCTCGCGGATCGTGCAGGTGTTGAAGACCATCACGTCCGCCTGCTCGAGCTCGGGCGCCTCTCCGAGCCCCAGCTCCTCGAGCATACCCTTGATCCGCTCGGAGTCGTGAGCGTTCATCTGGCAACCGAAAGTCGTGACGGAATACCTTCGCACGGACTGAAGCGTAGCCACATCGAGAGTGCGGAACGCAAGGCGACGACCGTGACCGATGTCCCTGCTTCGAGCGAGGTATGGCCACCTGTGCGAGTCCTCAAGAATGCCCCTTGAACGCAAGGGTCGGCCTGTGGGCGCACATACCCGCACTAGCGGACGCCGCCGTCACGGCAAGGGCTCCAAGTGGCAATGACCACAACGTGCCCTAGAGTGCGGAAAAATGACACTCGAGGTGGTTTCGATCATCATCTGTGTATGAGCGAGCCGTCCAAAGGTGAATGGTTTCAGCCCGCTGCTCGTCGGGGCGCTCTCCCGGTCGACGATGAAGCAAAGCCGGCTGGCGAGATGTCCGTCCACACGGCAGCTCGTGGTAGGCCGGTAGGCCCCCAAGCACCGGCGGGCCAGGAGGAGCCCGAGTCGGGCATGGAGGTCTTACTCGGGCCGAGATGGAAGAACCGTCTGCAATTGGCGATCCTGACGCTCGCGCCGACCGTCTACTTCGCAGCCGAGGTCTACCTCCGGACGGACAGCGTCGGGTTGGCGCTCGGCGCAGGTGTCATCTGCCCGTTCACCATCTACTTCGTCTTCGACGCCTGGCTCGACGATAGCCGCTGGTTCATGCGTAGCTCCTGGTCGCGCTGGTGCGCTCACCACTCAGAGAAGCGTCCGCTTCTTGGCGCCGTGCTCGGGGCGCTCGTCTTCATTGGATTCTTTGCTCTACTCTGGTTCGCAGAATCCGCCGTGACCCGCAACTAACCTGGACTCGGACGAAGCGGCGAACGCGGAGGTGAATACCCGAAGGCGTCCGCCCAGTCGACAACGACTATCCTGGGCGAGTCTTCGCAGTTCAACGCTCGGAAGTCCCGGATCTCGCGGGCGATCCCGGATATCTGTGATAACTCAACTACGTAGTAACGTGATAGCGGCGCACCCGTCAAGCGTAGCCTTTGACTACGAGTGAGCTTTGCCCGAGAGCGCTACTAGAGCTTCACTCACCGTCGGCCATCGAAGCAAGTTGAGTGCTTCCTCCAGACCGCACCAGCGGAAGTCGTCGTGCTCGCAGTTCAGCGACGGCTCCCAGCCGCGTGGTGCGTCGAGCCGAAAACAAGTGACGGAAATCTGCTCGCTACCCGGTGGATAAATGTCTTTGCGGGCGGGCGGCTCCTCAGACAAAGAGTAGGAGTAGAAGTGGCGGCGAGGATCCAGCTTTCCCGTACCATCGAATCCGGTTTCCTCGCTCAGTTCGCGAAGAGCAGCCTCATCGTCGGTCTCCATATCCTCAATACCACCTGCGACCGTATGCCAATAGCCGCCGAGTTCAGGACACCGATGAGTCAGCAGGACCTGTTCGCCGTTTCCCGACCTTCGGAAGACGAAGATGAGCACCTCTTTGGTGGTTCTCACGTCGAGTGACGCTCCTGGCGGCCTTCGATATCGCTTGACTCTGCGATCGCCTCCGCCGTCTCATACGAGTAGCCGCGCCGGGTCAGGAGCCCGATCACTTCATGTCCGCCGCGCTCGTAAGCCGGCCGAACAATCTCGTGCATCACTTCTTTGCCGGCGAGATCTCTTGTTGGATTTCTCTCTTGCTTCCGCCCGAGCGCCTTTTCGCATTTTTCAGAGCTTCGCCGACAATCGCCGGGTCGAGCACTTCCCATCCTGGCGACTCGTTCATGGGCGCGAGTCTACAAAGGATTTCTGCATGTCTTCAGAGTCGACTGTCTAGAGATCGAGCACGGCGCGCGCCGCCTCTTCGACCTCGCTCAACTCCGAGACGCTGAGATGCCCGACGCGGTTGCCGAGGCGCTCCGGCGCGACCGCACCCATCTGCTCGACAAGCACTCTCGTCGTCTGGCCGTTGATGTCGACCTGTGGTCGAAAGCTCGCCGAGCGTGCCTTCGTGGACGTCGGCGCGACAACCCAGGTGGAAAGACTCAATAGCGAGTCGGCTTGGAGGACAACGGCGTAGCGCGGTCCTCGCTGCTCGTGGCCACGTGCTGCACGCGGCGACGGTAGGTCGTATACGTCACCTCGGCGCACGCAACGATTCCATCAGCGCCGTCACCTCAGCCACCTCGGCGCGGTCGTCCTGATCGGCGGCGAGCACCGTAGCCTCGTCGGCGAGCGTTGAGCGGCGATGCCGTTGCGCCGTCTCGACCAGCGCGAAACGGATCGCGCCAGATTGGTCGAGACCGCTTTCCTGCTGGAGTTCGGCCAGCGCCTCGACAGACTCCTCGTCGGGTCGAAAAGAGATCGGTTTTAGCATCGAGCTAACTGTATCACGGGTGTATGACATACCCCCTACTCTCCGCTCCGCTCCTCGGCGATCTGCTCGATCGTGTCGGGATCGAAGCCGCGCCGAGCCAGGCGCCCGAGCAATCGCTTTCGATCGGGATTGGTAAGCGCTAGAGCGCGAGCTCGTTCGAGCTCCGGCTCGAGCGAAGCGACCGCCTCCTCGATCAGTTCGGCGGCGACGCCTTCCTGCTCGAGGATGTGGCGGACGGCGGCGTTTCCGTAGCCACGCTCGGCAAGCGACGTAGCACGGTCGAGCGCGTAGGAGCGGTCATTGAGGTACTGAGCTTGCTCGAGCGCCTCGACTGCCTCTTCGAGCGCGGCCGGGGCAACTCCCTTCCGCTGCAGCCGGTCTTCGAGTAGAGCACGCGGAAGCGGGCGGCGGGCGAGCATGCCGGTCGCCTTGGTCAGAGCCTCGGCACGGCGGAGCTCGCGGCGGAGCAGGCGCAGGTCTTCCCGTTCGAGTCTCTTGCCGAGGCTCAGGCCGGCGCGGGCGGCCGCGACCAGTGGAAACTTGCGCCACGGCGCCCCATCGAGTTCGACGAGCACTTCGCTCGCCGAGATCTCACGTAGCCCGGTGATCTCGGGCATTCGCTTTACTCCGCGCTAGGCGGCGGTGACTACTTCCTCCGCCTCTTCCTCGGCGACCGCGACGACCGGCGATTCCCTGAGCTTCTCTCCGAGCCGAGCAGAGACGATCTGATCGTCCCCGATCAGGTCCTGGATGGCGCCCAGGATTTGCTGGGTGACATCGTGGTGCTCGCCCAGGAAGGCGGCCGCATTCTGACGACCCTGACCCAGGCGTTCGTCACCGAAGGAGAAGTAGGAGCCCGATTTCTGCACGATCTTGCGATCGACCGCGGCGTCGAGCACCGTCGATTCCCAGGGGATGCCCGTGCCGTAGATGATGTCGAACTCGGCCTGCTTGAAGGGCGGTGCCACCTTGTTCTTGACCACCTTGACCCTGACGCGGTTACCAAACGCCTCGGCGCCATCTTTGAGCGTCTCAATACGGCGAATATCGAGCCTGACCGTGGCGTAGAACTTGAGCGCGCGGCCACCGGGCGTGACCTCGGGCGATCCGAACATGACCCCGATCTTCTCTCTGAGCTGGTTGGTGAAGAGGCAGATGGTGTCGGTGCGGTTGAGCGAGCCGGCCAGCTTGCGGAGCGCCTGGCTCATCAGTCTGGCTTGCAGACCGACGTGGGTATCTCCGATCTCACCTTCGATCTCGGCCTTGGGCGTGAGAGCCGCCACCGAGTCGACAGCCACGACATCGAGCGCGCCCGAACGGATGAGAAGCTCGGTGATCTCGAGCGCCTGCTCGCCTGTGTCGGGCTGGGAAACAAGGAGTTGATCGATATCGACGCCGATTCGCTTCGCATAGGAGGGATCCATTGAGTGCTCGACATCGATGAAGGCGCAGATTCCGCCGCGGCGCTGGGCCTCGGCGATCACGTGGTAGACGAGCGTCGTCTTGCCCGAGGCCTCAGGCCCGAAGATCTCGACTATCCGTCCGCGCGGCAGGCCGCCGACCCCGAGCGCGAGGTCGAGAGGAAGTGAGCCGGTAGAGACCGCACCGATCGACACATCCGGCCGATCGCTCATGCGCATGACCGAGCCCTTGCCGAACTGCCGCTCGATCTGACCGAGAGCGGATTCGAGAGCTTGCTCGCGATCCAAGTTCATCAACCTCCTAGCGCGACGGATCGGAGAACGTCGTGCTGCGCCCCGTCGCGACGCAGCAGTGAATGGTAGGCAGCCGCCCCGGACGGACTGATCGGCCCGAGCTCTGGAAGCTCCGGATGCAGGCGGGGTGGCGTGCGAAAGCGAAGGACGGTGACATGAGGAAGCCAGGGACGGCTCTCGCGTTTGTAAGCACCGATCTCCTCCAGCCCGTGCTGAATTGCGTCCGCCACTCTCGTTGCCTCTCCGGTCGTGTCGTCGAAAACGAGCATCCCGACGCTTCGCGTCTCGCGGTAGAGGAGTAGCTCGAGTGGCATCGTCCCGGCATCGGATACGGCGCCGCGCATGGCCTCTGCGATCGGCTCGATCTCCTCGCGCGGCCGGGAGCCGAGAAAGGCGATCGTGAAATGGAGCTGCTCAGGCGAGACGAGGCGGGCCCGGCTTCCGGCGAGCTCGGCCCGTTGCCAAGCGGAAAGTCGCTCACGGTCGTCGGCCGCAAGCGTGTAGGCGACGAAAAGGCGTATCCACTCATCGCCGCTCACGCTAGCGGGCGAGCTCATACCTCAATGTGTCCGATCTGTATCAGAAGACGCCTGAGCAGGTGGAGCGCGGTCACGCTTGCGTAGCGGCGAATCTGGTCTCTCTCACCCGAGAACGTGATCTTCTGCTCGAGTCGAGCATCTGGCCCGGCGGCGCAGAAAAAGACCAGGCCGACGGGCTTCTCGGCCGTGCCTCTACCCGGACCGGCGATGCCGGTGATGCCAACGGCGACATCCACGCCAAGCACTCGTCTGGCGCCTTCCGCCAGCTCGAGCGCGCACTCGGCCGAGACGGCGCCGTGGTTGGCGAGCGTCCTCTCCGCCGCTCCGAGCGCGCTCCTCTTGATCTCGTCGGCGTAGGCGACCACACAGCCGCGAAAGACGTCACTCGCCCCCGGCACCTCGGTCAACCGGCCGGCGACGAGGCCGCCCGTACAGGACTCGGCCGCCCCTAGGGTCAGGCGCTGCGCCCGCGCCAGCTCGAGCACGATCTCCTCGATCGGGCGCTCGTCACGGGAAAAGAGCGTATCGGGGCTGACCGCGGCGAGCGCACTATCGAGCTTGTCGGCGCGGGCCTCGGCGCCGGGTTCTACGAATAGCTCGCAGGTGAGCTCACGATCGCGGGCGCAGATCGTGACCGTGACACCGCCGCTCTCGCCGCCGGCTTGCTCGAGCGCGGCCGCCAGCGTCGACTCCGACAAACCGTAGAAGCGCAGCGTGCGGTGCTCGAAGGGCGGTACTCTCGCCAGCACTGTTTTGCGCACCGGCTCGCTCGCCAGCGCCGCCGGCCAGAGCCTCTGCAGCTCGTGCGGTGGGCCAGGCAAGGCAACGACAACACAGCGCTCGTGCTGGAGCACGAGGCCGGGAGCGGTACCGGCCAGCCCGAGCACGTGCGCTCGCTCGGGAATGCTGGCCTGCTTGCGCACACCCTCGTCGTAGCCGTGGTAGGTCGTGCCAACATTGCGAGCATAACGGCGGCCGACGGCGTCGATCGCGCGCTCCAGATGTGGATCGACGATCAACGTTCTTCCGGTCGCCTTTGCCAAGAGCTCGACCGTGCGGTCGTCATGGGTCGGGCCGAGTCCTCCCGAGATCACACAGAGATCGGCTTTGAGCCCGTCCCTGATCGCCGCTTCGAGCAGATCGGGGTCGTCTCCGACAATGGTGATACGCCGACAGACCAGGCCGAGCCGGGCAAGCTCGCGAGCAAGGAAGGGACCGTTCTCGTCGGCCAGCTCACCGCGTACTAGCTCGCTGCCGGTCACGNNACCTCGGGCCTATTTGCGAAAGGCACCTTCGGCTCCACGGGCGCGATGCTAACCGGAAAGGAACCTGTGCCCGCTGGGAGTGAAAAGAGCGGTCGCCGGGCCGAACCGGTTGCTGTAGGTGATCGAAATGCCACTCGGTAGCGTCCAGCGGATATTCTGAATTGCGCTGACCTTGATCCAGAGACGGGTTGCTTTGAACGTCTGGCTATGACCCCTGACGAGTGTTCCGCCAAAGAGCAGGCCTCCGCCCCGTCCGCCGGTATGTGCTTCGACCGAGACGTCTCCATGCACGGCGGTGATTTTCAGCTTTGTGATCTGCGCGGGCTTAGTTGAGCGAGTGACGGTTTGCCGCGCCGGCGTGTTCGGCCCGAAGGCGAAAACGAAGAGAGAGAGAATGACGGCTATCGCCGCGAGCGCGAGTACCACGGCCCCCGAGGCGACGCGCCGCGAGTGCCGCGACGGCGGCCGGCTTTCGCGCCTTCGAAAGGGGGCACCGCCCTCCTCGGATACCGCGAAACGAGAATTGAACTCGTCGATGTAGAGCTGACCGTCCAGGCCCAACTCCTCGGCGTATACGCGCAAGAAGCCTCTGGTGTAGGCGAGCCCCGGGATAGTCGAGAACTCCTCGGTTTCGAGCGCCTTCAAATAGCGGGAGCGGATCTGCGTCTTCCGCTCTAGGTCGGCGAACGTACGTCCCTGACGTTCGCGCGCCTCGCGCAGGCTGTTACCGATCTCGAACACGGATGTGAATTCTAGAGGGAGATTGTGATACGAGGAACATTATCGGGGGCCGACCGGCCGGACCGCTCGTCTGGCGGCCAAATCAGCGACTGGCCAGCAATGCGTAGACGGCCAGTGAGATACAGGCGCCGAGCCCGATTGCGAGCGCCAGCGTCCCAAGCAGGCGACCGAAAACCGCCTGTTTCGCGCCGCCTATTCGCTCCAGTGAGACAACCCGGCGTAGTCGCGCTCTTCTCGTGAGCAAAAGCGCGACTACACCAAAGATAGTGCACCCCGCGGCAATTCCTCCGACTGCCATCAGCAGCGTTACGGCACCCAGGCGCATGTGAAGCAGGATTGCGGCGGGCGCCAGAGCGATACCAAGAAGGCCGATCAGCGCCGAGAGCCGGGCGCTAACATTCGGTTGCTTCTGGTAGTCGTCGTACGGCAGCACGGCCCTATTGTCGCTGCTCCACGTCGAGCGCGCCGATGAGAACGGTTATTCTCGCTTGCAGACGCGCTAGCGAGCGGATTGAAGCGTCGAGACATGCTCGAGCTCACTCTCGTCGATGAGCACGCGCCGCGGTTTGGAGCCTTCATAGCCCGAAACGATGCCACGCCGCTCGAGCATGTCGATCAATCTCCCAGCGCGCGTGTAACCAACCCGCAGGCGCCGCTGAAGCAATGAGACCGATGCCGATTGCGACTGAATGACGATCTCGATCGCCTTCTCGAGCAGCAGGTCCTCGTCGGGATCAAACCCGTCGTCCGAATCGTCGAGCGCGTCCTCGGCGAAAGCCTCGGGCAGCTCGAGCAGCGACTCGTCCAGCTCTTGGCCTCGCTGGCTGCGGCACTGCTCGACGATCAGCGTTACCTCTTCCTCGCTTACGTAGGCGCCCTGGAGCCGCTGTAGGCGAGAGGTTCCGAGCGGCTTGAAGAGCATGTCGCCCTGGCCGAGCAGGCTCTCTGCGCCGGAGGTATCGAGGATGACGCGCGAGTCGGTCTGGCTCGAGACGGCGAAAGCGATCCGCGAAGGGATATTGGTCTTGATCATGCCGGTGATGACGTCAACCGATGGCCGCTGTGTGGCAAGAACGAGATGGATACCGACGGCGCGTGACTTCTGCGCCAAGCGGATGACGGCATCCTCGACCGCCTGCGGTGAGGTCATCATCAGATCGGCCAACTCGTCGATGACGACGAGGAGATAAGGGAGCGGGTCCTCCCCACGCTGCCTGAGAGCACGGTTCAGCTCGGGAAGACCGCGGGCCCGCACGATACTCATCTTGTCGTAGCGGTGTTCCATCTCGGCGAGCAGGTTGGCGAGCACCGCGGAGGCTTCCTTCGGATTGGAGACGACCGGAGTGAGTAGGTGTGGGATCGACTCGTAGAAGCCGAGCTCGACACGCTTAGGATCGACCAGGATCATGCGCACCTCGTCCGGGGTGCAGCGAAGCAGGATCGAGGTCAGGATCGTGTTGATGCAGCCCGACTTGCCCGAGCCGGTTGTGCCGGCGATGAGGATGTGGGGCATGCGTGCTAGATCGGCCCAGACGGCGTTTCCGGCGATGTCCTTGCCGAGCCAGACGGCAAGCGGGCTGGCCGACGCGGGAAGCTCGTCGAAGATGTCACCGAGCGTGACGAGATTGGGTGTCTGGTTGGGAACCTCGACTCCTACCGCCTGCTTGCCGGGGATCGGCGCCAGGATGCGGATCTCGGTGGTGGCGAGCGCGTAGGAGAGGTCGTCCTTGAGGTTGGCGACCTTGGCGACCTTGGTACCGGGCGCGAGTTGAAGCTCGTAGCGGGTCACACGCGGGCCCGAGATCTGGCCGACGATACGGGCCTCGATACCGAAATTCGCAAGCGTTTGCACGAGCACCTCGGCTATCCGCTCATCGGAGTCGGCCAGCTTTTGAGAAATCGGTGGAGAACGGTGCAGAAGGCTCGAGTCGGGGAGCTCGTAGTCGCTCTTGCTTGGGGTGACATCGAACAGGGTCGGCGCCTCGTCGGATGCGTGTTCCGGCCCGACGAGGAGTGGTGACAGTCCGTTCGACTCCTCCCCGACCACGTCGGGGAAGGCGCGCGCCCCGTCGAGGGGAGGAGCGTGTGGCGAATGCTCCGGCGTTGCGAATGGAAGCACGAGCGGTTCTGGGTAGTCGATGCTTGGCTGCGGTTTCGAGCGCCTCTCTCGCGCGGGACGGGCCTGGCGAATCGCTTCGCCCGAACGCCTGAGCCAGGCTCCCAGCGAGGCGCCAGTGAGCAGCAGGCAGCCGACGATCAGGCAGAGTACTGCCACGATTGTGGCGCCGGTACCGCCGAGCAGCTTGGAAATGCCGGCCTCGAGCCCGTGGCCGGTGAAGCCGCCGTGCGCGCGGCCGAGTGCCAGTTGCAAGCCAATAAAGAGAGTCACCAGCCCGCGCCGGAAGGGCCGTAGCTCGATCAGTTCGCTACGCAAGAGAAAGAGCGAGCCGCAGACGATCGCTGCGAGCGGCAGTGCGTACGCGGTAACGCCGATCGCGGCGAGCACGCCGTGCGCCAGTCCAGCGCCGACGACGCCACCATTCCAGCCCAGGTAGAGGATGCTGCCGAGGAAGATCCCGGCTGCGATCAGCCCTAACCCGGAGAGCTCGGGATGGTGATGGCCTCGAGCCTTGGCACGCTTGCGCGTACGCGCCGGTTGACGTGGCTTCAACTTGCGCTTAGGACGCTTCTTGCTCACGCGAGGCAGCTTCGACGTCGCACCGGGCGCTCCTTCCAGTTCACTCGCTCTGCGAGCTCATTAATAGGCTCTACAGCGGTCGAGCCGGTCTAGACGGCGAGCGCTTCGTTATGAACGGAGCGCTCGCTCAGATCTCGAGCACAACCGGAAGGATCATTGGCCGGCGGCGGGTTCGATCGTAAACGAGTCGCCCGATCCCGTCGTGAAGATGCTCTTGGAGCAGCTTGACCTCTGTGATGTTGTCGGCCAGCAAGTGCTCGATGATCTCGATCGCCTCGCTCTTGACCTCGTCCAGTAGCGCGTCCTGCTCGCCGAAACCACGGGCGATGAGCTCGGGGCTGGCGACTATGTTCCCGTCGCCCGAGGCCAGGGTAGTGACGACGATCAGCACTCCGTCTTCGGCCAGATGGCGTCTGTCACGCAGGGCGACGTCAGCGACGTCTCCCACACCGAGCCCGTCCACTAGCGTGACGCCCGTCTCGATCTGATCGACGATGCTCGCGCCCTTGGGCGTCAACTCGACGACCGAGCCGTTTTCTGCAATGAGAATCGCCTCTTCGGGCACTCCAGATTCCTTTGCCAGCCGGGCGTGGGCTGCGAGCATGCGGAACTCGCCGTGCACCGGCATCAACGCCTTCGGCCTGAGCAGCGCGATCATCATGCGAAGCTCCTCGGCGCAGGCATGACCGGAGGCGTGTACCTCTGCGATCTCCTCGTGTAACACCTCGGCTCCGATCCTGGCCAGACCATTGATCGCATCGTGAACGCGTAGCTCGTTGCCGGGGATCGGCTTGGCCGAGATGATGACCGTGTCGCCTCGCTCGACCTGCACCTTCGCGTGGTCGTGGAAAGCGATTCTGGTCAGCGCCGAGAGTGGCTCGCCCTGGCTTCCCGTGCAAAGGATCATCTGCTCGTAGCGGGGCAGCTGGCTCAGTTCATCGGGCTTGAGCAGGACGTCGTCGGGGACGTCCAGATAACCGAGGTTGCGGGCGATGTTTACGTTCTTGCGCATCGAGCGACCGATTACCGCCACCGAGCGGCCGGTCTCGATAGCTACGTCGATAGCCTGCTGAACACGGTGAATGTTGGAGGCGAAGCAGGCTACGAGAACGCGCCCATCGCGCAGCGGCACGATCTGCCGGAAGGCCTCGCCCACCCTGCGCTCGGACGGCGTAGTGCCCGGGCGCTCGGCGTTGGTGGAGTCACCGAGCATGAGATCGACGCCGCGGTTTCCGAGCTCGGCCAGGCGACCAACATCGGTGCGTATGTCGTCGATCGGGGTGTGGTCGATTTTGTAGTCGCCGGTGTAGACGATGCGGCCGGCGCTCGTCTCGATCACGACTGCTACCGCGTCGGGAATCGAGTGCGCCACGCGTACGAACTCGACCCTGAACGGGCCGATTTCGACCGGCTTGCTTGCGGGCATCGCCTCGCGCAGCGTGGTTGCTCGGCTGAGCCCGTGCTCGTCGAGCTTCGACTTGACGAAGCCGAGCGTGAGCCTGGTCGCCCAGACCTCCTCCACTTCAACCTCGCGTAGTAGATAAGGAAGTCCGCCGACGTGGTCCTCGTGCCCGTGCGTGAGAATGACCGCTCGTACGGGCTTACCGATGGAGCGCAGGTAGCTGTAGTCGGGCAGGATGAGGTCGACCCCGAGATGCTCGTCACGCGGAAAGGCCATACCGGCATCGACGACGATCGTCTCGCCGCGATGCTGGTATGCCGTCATGTTCTTGCCGACCTCGCCGAGTCCGCCGAGCGGAATGATGCGACAGGTCTTCGCGGATGGCATCGGTTCGAGTCTAGCCGCAGCAGTGTTGCGAGGTGGCGTTGATGCCCGCTTTCTCGGGGCGTTGCTGGGCGTGCAGCGCCGGAGGGGACAGTCCTTCGGACGGCCCCGCAGAGCGATGTGCGGTCAGCGGCGCCAGGCGACGAGGGGAGATCAACCGCGTCGAGGCGCCTTACGCCCCCGACCGAGAAGGCGGAATCAGGCGCGCATTGCCGGCTCGAGCACCTTGGCTCGCTCCAGCAGCTTGCGGATCTGCTCGATCTCGTCGGCCGTAGCTTCGACCAGCGGCAGGCGCAGGCCGCCGACCTCGAAGCCAATCAGGTTTAGTGCCGCCTTGGTCGAGCTCGGGTTGATGCAGACCGCGAGCGCATCGATCAGCGGGTGAAGCTCGTCATTGAGCGCCTGAGCTCCGGTGAGATTGCCGCTGTGGTAGCGGCGCGCCATCTCCTGCACGCGCGGCCCGGCCAGGTGCGTGTAGACGCAGATGCCGCCCGCGCCGCCCAGCTCGAGGAAGGGCAAAACGAGGTCGTCGTTGCCGGCGTAGAGCAACAGTCCGGTGTCCTCGACGATCCGACGCGCCTGCTCGAGATCGGGATTGGCCTGCTTGACCGCGACCACGTTCGGGATCTCGGCGAGCTCCATGAAGGTCTCGGGCTCGACGTTCACGATTACGCGGCTGGGGATGTTGTAGACGATGATCGGTTTCTCGGTCACGCCCGCGACTGTCTTGTAGTGCTCGATTATGCCCCTGGGCGGCGGCTTCGAGTAGTACGGGACGACGACCAAAAAGCCGTCCACGAACTCCGCCGCCTGCTGCGTCAGGTGCGCCGAGTGGCGCGTGTCGTAGGTGCCGGTGGCGGCGATAACGGTCGCCCGCTCGCCGACCTCCTCCACGGCCGCGTAGTAGAGCATCAGCTTCTCGCGATCGGAGAGCGTGGTGCCCTCGCCGGTCGAGCCCGTGACGACCAGGCCCTCGGAGCCGTGCTCGACGAGATAGCGAGCCAGCGCCTTGAAGTTCTTGAAATCGACCGAACCGTCCTCCTTGAAGGGGGTGACGATCGCGGTCAGGATCGTGCCGAAGTCGCTCTGCTTACCGTTCGCGGACATGGCGCGATTCTATCCACAGCTATTCCAGGACCGCGCCGGAGGCCGCGCTCGAGACCTGGCGTGAGTAGCGAGCGAGCCAGCCGCGCGTGAACTTGGGCGCCGGTTTCTGCCAAACGGCTTTGCGCGTCTCGAGCTCCTCCTCGCTCACCAGCAGGTCGAGCTTGCGATCTGGAAGGTCGATTGCAATCTCGTCTCCGTCGGCCACCAGCGCGATCGGCCCGCAGTCTGCCGCCTCGGGCGAGACGTGGCCGATACTGAGATTGCGCGTACCACCCGAGAAGCGTCCGTCGGTGACGATGGCGATCTTGTCGCCGAGCCCACAACCGGCCACAGCGGCGGTCAGAGCCAGCGACTCACGCATGCCCGGGCCACCCTTGGGGCCCTCGTTGCGGATGATCAGGACGTCCTTCTCGACGACCTTACCGGCACGGAGATAGTCCATCGCCGTATCCTCGTTCTCGAACACGCGCGCGGTGCCGGTGAAGCGCATCATCCCGGGAGCGATCGCGCCCTGCTTGACGACCGCCCCGTCGGGCGCGAGCGTGCCCTTGAGCACGGCGATGCCGCCCTCGGCGGCGATCGGATCGTCGAGCGGATGGATCACCGCCGTGTCGCCGGGCGGAAACTTGGCCACGATCTCCCCCACCGTCCGGCCCGACACCGTGACGCAGTCCTTGTTCAGGAGTGTCGCGAGGCTCTTCATCACGGCCGGGATGCCACCGGCAAACTCGATGTCCTCCATGACGGTCTCGGCGGCGGGCTCGATCAGGGTGAGTTGGGGCGTCACGCGGCTGAGCCGGTCGAAGTCGGCTAGCGTGACGTCCACCTCGGCGTCGTGCGCGATGGCGGGGATGTGCAAGGTGGTGTTGGTCGAGCCGCCGAGCGCCATGTCCATGCGGATCGCGTTCTCGAGCGACTGCTTGGTGACGATCTGCCGCGCCGTGACGCCCTCCCGCACCAACCCGACTATGCGCTCGCCCGCGAGCTGGGCCAGGCGCATCTTCTTGGCCGATCCGGCCAGCGCGGTGGCGGTACCGGGCAGGCTCATGCCCATCGTCTCGGTCAGGCAGGCCATGGTGTTGGCGGTGTAGAGACCCTGGCAGGAGCCCTCGCCCGGGCAGGCCTCACACTCCATCTCAGCCGCCTCGGCCTCGCTCATCTTCCCGGCCTGCTGTAGTCCGACCGCTTCGAAGGTGTTGCGGACGAGCGCCAGGCGCTTGCCGTGCAGCTGGCCCGAGCGCATCGGCCCGGCGGTGACCACGATCGCCGGAACATCGAGCCGGCAGACCGCCATCAGCATGCCCGGAGTGATCTTGTCGCAGTTGGTCAATAGAACCAGCCCATCGAGCTGGTGGGCCTGCACGATCGACTCGACGATGTCGGCGATCAGCTCACGCGAGGGCAGCGAGTAGTGCATGCCGGCGTGGCCCATGGCGATGCCGTCACAGATGCCGGGCACGCCGAAGACGAACGGCACCCCGCCACCGGCGCAGACGCCCCACTCGATCTTGCGCTCCAGCGCGCGCATGCCGATGTGCCCGGGAATCAGATCGGTGAAGCTCGAGCAGACGCCGATGAAAGGCTTCGACATCTGAGCCGGCGTGACGCCGGTTCCGTACAGAAGCGCACGGTTCGGCATCCGCTCGATTCCCTGTTTGATCTGATCGCTGCGCATTTGGCTCTTCTCTCCTTCTCCGCGGACTACTGGCAGCGTAGCGAGCGCTAGGGTTCAGGGCGCGCGAATCTTCGAGCGGGCATGATAGAAGTCCGGCTTATTAGGCTCGGACCAACGTGATCAAAGAGTGGATCCCATTCGGCGCCTTACTAGTGCTCTTCTTTGGAGGGGCGATCGCTTTCACGAAGTTATGGAGAGACCCTACGGTCGCCGCTCTCATGTCGAAAGTGGGCACCCCTACTTGGTGGCCGTTCTCAGCCGACGCTTGGCGAGCGCAGCTACGAGCTGGCGTGTCTGCAGAAATTGGCCTGTTTTTCTTGCTTGCCGGTTGGCTCTTCGGAATCGTGCTACCTGGTGGGGCCTCGTGGAAGGATGACCTGGCTCTCGTCTTTTTCCTTCTGTTCATCTTTTCGGTGGTCGTGTTCAGTTCCGTGTTCTTCCTCAATATCCCGGGATTTTTGATCCCTCCGTCTATGCGGACAGAGAAACCGCTAGTGCGCTCATGGAAGAACGGTTAGGGCGATTGTCTGCATTGAGATAGCAATCGGGCTGAGCGAAAAGGGCGAAGGTAGCGGGCCTTGAAATACGCCGGTTCCACTAATCGAGCAGCCCGTCCAGCCCCACGGTCAGCCCGGGCGGTAGCGTGTCGAGCTTCTCCAGTGCCAACAGCACGCCGGGCAAAAAGGCCTCGCGAGCGAACGTGTCGTGGCGAATCGTGAGTAGCTGCCCGTCGCCGCCAAGCAGCACCTCCTGATGGGCGACGAGCCCGGGTAGGCGCACCGAGTGGATCTGGGGGTCGGTGCCCATCGCCTCAGCCGTTGCGAGCGCGGTGCCCGAGGGAGTGTCCTTCTTGGCCTCATTGTGCAGTTCGACGATCTCGGCGCGGGGCATGAAGCGCGCCGCCTCGGCGGCGAAGCGCATCATCAGCACTGCGCCGATGGCGAAATTGGGGACGAGGAAGAATGGCTTTCCGGCCTCTTTGGCCAGGCCGTCCAGGCGCTTGAGCTGCTCGGCGGAAAAGCCGGTCGTTCCGACGATACAGGCGATGTCATGAGCGAGCGAAGCGGCGACGTTCTTCTCAACGGCGTCGGGCTGGGTGAAGTCGATCATCGCCTCCACCCCGCTCGGGTCGAAGCTGTCGCCGAGGTCGATGCCGATAACGTCGTATCCGGCTTGTTCGAGTCCGGGACAGAGCGCGAGCCCGACCTTACCGCGGGATCCGAAGAACGCCACTCTCATGCCGCTGACCTCCTCGCCAGACCGGGATTGATCGCGTCGACGGCAGTATAGAAGCGATCTTCGTCCGCGCCGATGCCGGCCGCCGAGAAGCACTCCGGAGCAAGCAGCATGCTCGCCAGCTCGCTGATCGCATCGGGCTCGACCGCCTCGATCTCGGCGATGATGCGTTCGGGCGAGAGCAGCTCGGTGTCGGTGATGACCGAGCGGCCGAGCCGAGTCATCCGGGTCGCGGTCGACTCCATCGAGAGCATGATCCGGCCGCGCGCATGCTCCTTGGCCCGCTCCAGCTCGCCCTTCACGAACTTGCCGGCGGCGATCTCGGCCACCTGCTCGGCGACGATCTCCAGGCAGGCCGAAAGGTTGTCCTCGCGCGTACCGAGACTGACGCCGATCATGCCGGTGTCGGAGTATTGGGCGACGAAGCTGTAGACCGAGTAAGCCATACCGCGCTTCTCGCGGATCTCCTGGAACAGCCGCGAGGAGGCCGAGCCGCCGAGAATCGAGTCCAGCAGCGAGGCGGCAAAACGGCGCCGGTCGGAGCGAGAGATGCCCGGAGCCGCGACGCAGACGTGGTACTGCTCGGTGTCCTTACGCTGGAAGCGAGCTCGTGCCGGCGGGGTCTTCGAGAAAGGTTTGCGCACGTAGGGACGGCCAACGGAGTGCTTGCGCGCGCTCGCCGCCTTCGACACGAGCGAGACGAGCCGCTCGTGTGACAGATTCCCGGCCGCGGCGACAACGACATTACCGGGGCGGTACATGCTCTCGTGGAAGCTCGCGATCGTGCGCCGGCTAACCGACGAGATCACCTCGGAGCGGCCCAGGACGCGCCGGCCGAGTGGATGGTCACCGAAGACCGCGTCGCTGACGAGGTCGTGGACCTGGTCCTGAGGAGCGTCCTCGAGCATCGCGATCTCCTCGAGCGCGACTTCACGCTCGGAATCGATGTCGGCGAAGGTTGGCACGAAGACCATGTCGGTCATGACGTCGATCGCCCGCTCGAGCTGGTCGTAGGGAACGCGCCCGAAAACGACGGTGTGCTCGCGCGAGGTAGCGGCGTTCAGCTCCCCGCCGAGCTCGTCGAAAATCTCGGCGATCTGGCGCGCATCGTAAGAGCGGGTGCCTTTGAAAAGCAGGTGCTCGATGAAGTGAGTGATGCCCGCCTTCATAGGCGTCTCGTCACGGGAGCCGACACCGATCCAGAAGCCGATCGCCGCCGAGCGCACCGAGGGCATCCGCTCTGAGATCACACGCTCGCCCGAGGCGAGCTCCGAGAGGACAACCTTCTGCACGCCGCGATCCTAGCGAGCGACGCCAGCTCGGCGAGCGTTTTCTCGCGACCTATCCCGATTGGGATCCGCGAATCTGGCGCTGGAAGACGTCAGTGGCTGTTGCTGAGCAGTTGCTCGGCGTCCCGCAGAAGCTTTTTGCGATCGACGCCAATCATGTGTAGAACGCGACTCGTAAACTCGAAGCCCGAGCAGACGAAACCGTAGGTGATGTGCTCGGGCTCGACTGCGGCGTGACCGCGCATGCCGGCAGCCTCGGCCGCGGTGGCGAGAATGTTCGAAGCCTCCGAGGTAAGCCCGACGTGCTTCAGCGGCTCGTTCGCCTCCCAGAGCGCCTCGGGGATCTGAGCCCTTGCGCCCTCGAGCGTTATGCCGTGCTCGAGCAGGAGTTGGGCGGCCGGGCCGCCCTCCTCGAGCACTCCCACGATCAGATGCTCGGCCCCGAGTTCGCGGTGGTTGGTGCGATCCATCTCGTCACAGGCGAGCGAGAGCGCAGAGCTTCCCCGCTCGCCAACGCGTACGCCCAACTCGCGCTGGACCCGGGCGATATCGATCCCGGTGCCCTGCTCGAGCTTGTCGCTCTTCTTGAGCCAGCGCATGCGCGTTCTTCTCCCTGTGCCTTTCCCTCAGCGCCCGTGCCCGGGCGATCGGCGCCTTCCTCTATCGCCTTCTCTACTCGGGCCGTTCGCCTGACGTTCGCCCTCTGGCCGGTTGGCCGCCTTCTCCTTTGCCCGTTCTACGAGCACTTCGGGCGTCACTAGCTCTCCGTCCTCGTGCTTGGCCACGAGCTTGAGCCCGATCCGGCCCCGCTCCTTGTCGACCTCCTGTACGAGTACGTCGATCACGTCACCTCGGTCTAGTACGTCCTCGATCCGGTCAACCCTTCCCGGCCCGACATTGGAGACGTGAAGCAATCCGTCGGTACCTTTTTTCAACTCCACGAAGGCGCCGAACTGGGTCAGCTTGACTACGCGTCCGGTGTACTCGTCGCCGACCTCCGGGTTCTTGGTCATGGCGCGAATAGCCACGACCGCCGCCTCGGCGTTCGTACCTGACGTGGCGTAGACGAGCACGGTGCCGTCCTCCTGGATGTCGATCTGCACCTCGTAATCGGCCTCCAGCGCGCGGATTGTCTCGCCGCCCTTGCCGATCACGGCGCCGATCGTCTCTGGGTCGATCGAGACAGTCGAGATGCGCGGTGCATGGCTCGCCAGCTCGTGCCTGGGCTCGGAAATAGTGGCGGTCATCATCGCGAGGATGGCCTCACGCGCCCGCTTCGCCTGCGCCAGTGCCGCGCTCATGATCTCGTGTGTGACGCCGGTGATCTTGATGTCCATTTGCAGGGCGGTGATGCCCTCGCTCGTACCGGCGACCTTGAAGTCCATGTCGCCGAGGTGATCTTCGGCGCCCTGGATATCAGTCAGGATGACGTAGTCGTCGCCCTCCTTGACCAGCCCCATGGCGATGCCGCTGACCGGGTTCTTGATCGGCACACCGGCGTCCATCAGCGCCAGCGTCGAGCCGCAGACCGAGGCCATCGAGGAAGATCCGTTCGACTCCAGCGTCTCGGAGACGAGCCGAACTGTGTACGGAAACTCCTCGACGGACGGGATCATCGGCTCGAGCGCCCGCTGAGCGAGTGCACCGTGACCGATGTCGCGCCGCTTGGGGCCACGCATGAAGCCCGTCTCACCGACCGAGTAGGGCGGGAAGTTGTAGTGATGCATGTAGCGGCGCTCGCCCTCGAGTGAGAGGTCGTCGATGCGCTGACCCTCCTTGGCTGTGCCGAGCGTCAGTAGCGTCATCACCTGCGTCTGGCCACGCGTGAAGAGCGCCGAGCCGTGCGTGCGTGGCGACACCGACACCTCACAGCTGATCGGACGGATCTCCTCGGTGCCGCGGCCGTCAGGACGACGCTTGTCGACGGCGATCTTCTGTCTGATTATGTCCTTGTAGATGGCATCGGTCGATTTGCGGATGAAGTTCTTCGTCGCTTGATCCTTGACCGGAGCCTCGCCCTCAGCAGGCGCCGGGCCCGTCGGGAAGGGCAGCTCGATCTCCTCGACGATGCGATCTTGGAGCAGTTGGCGCTTGGCGGCACGCAGCTCCTTGGCGTCTTGCTCGGCGTCGGTGAGGGCGCGCAGCTCGGTGCCGAATTGCTCGCGTACAGGCCCCTCGGTGGCCGCGAGCTGCTCGCGCTCGAGGATGGCATGCAGGCTGGCGCGTATCTGCGAACGCCGCACGATGTCTTCTTCGGTCGACTCCATCGACAGCGGCTGAGCCAGCTCGGCGGTGATCTCGCCGACGAGGGCAGTAGCCTCGCGCAAACCAAGCTCGGCGATTCGCGCACGGAAGCGCTCGCCCTGTGACTTCTCGAGCTCGGCCGTCAGGCTGTTATCGAGCCACTTCGGCTTGCCGACACGGCTTCGCAACTCTTCCTGCGCCTCACAGAGCTTCACGATCTCTTTCTGAGCGAGCGCGAAGGCCTCGAGAATCGTCTCC